>CAIKAA010000079.1 GCA_903825275.1 uncultured Fibrobacterota bacterium
AAAGAGAAAAAATGAAAAAGGTCTTGGACCTTCTAGTAGCAGCAGTTGCTCTAGTAGCCCTTGTGGGCTGTAATGCATCAACAAATAATGAGCCTGCTAATAATCCCCCGGCATCGGTCCAGCCAATACAAGCAAATATCGGTTATTATGGGAATGACGGTTCAGTGGATAGTGCGGGGAAAAGTGTTGCTGCGAGAACGCTGTTTATCATGAAATCTGATAGTTCGTTCAAGATGTACATATCGCCTAGGAGTTTGCCATTGTATCACCCTCGGTCATCCTTTGAAGCCCTGAGAATACGGGGGCGATTTCAAAGTATGACCAACAGTATTATGACGTTTTCTGTTGACTCATCGCTTAGTTTTTGGAGTGATTCTTTCTCCGTGCGCCGAGGAACCGTTGTGATTAGCTCCGATCTATTTTATCCAAATACTAAATATGTTGTGGTGAATTTCTTGAGCATAAATGAAGGTATCATGGCCAAAGGTGAATACTCGGTCAGTCATGCAGATTCAAATACCGTTGCCCAATTTGACATGGGATTGTAGTGCTCGTGTAACGGTCGGCAATCCGAAGTAGTCGTTCCACTCCTTGGAGTTGTAATCGATGGTTTCGAGGATGCGGGCGTCCTCTTCGCGGATCAGCCGTTCGAGGAGTTGTCGGCGCGTGACTGAGTAATGGTTTGCGATTCGCTCTTGGCAAGGGGACAACCGTTCGTTGGGATTTTCAATCTTCAATGGACAATTTGGTGTGTTTCACTATTACTGGGTCTTCCCGGAGCAATGAGGTCAAATTTAGCGCCCATTTCGGAGAAATTAGAAATTTTCCATATCCAGATAAATGTGCTACCTTGCTTGGTTGCCACGCTTGAAGGTTCTTGTTGAGGAATATCGAATTTTAGTTCTTGGTCATAAAAACTACAAGGAGAGACAAATTGCGTAGTTTGATACTTGCAGTTGCTTTGGTAATCCTGCTTGCCTCGTGCGATAACAACTCTACATCAAGCCCGCCTTCAAGCCCTTCTACTTCGGATGGAACCCTTCAAGGTGCCTTTAAGTCAGTTGTGGCGGTCAAGGGTGAATACCAGACCTACACCTTTGGAGCTGGAAGCCAGTTTATCTACAAAGTTGAGCAAGGAACCTGCTTGACAGAGCTGGATACAGGAACAGCGCAATTGCAGACTATTCAAGGAACCGAAGTTCTCCAGATGACTCTCACAAAAGGTTCCGGATCGGACTGGAACTACCTGGGAACGGGTTGCGCACCTTTGGTGAAGTACACCGCTGACCAGATTGCAGTGATCGGTGGCCCCTATGCCTTCCGATGGGTGACCCAAGGAACTTCGTTTGAAATTCAGATTTCAAATACCGAATGGTTCCGGTTTAACAAGGTCACTCCGACAGATTCGTTACAAAAACCACTACCAGATACAAAGCATCCGAGTGTTTTGGTTGGGCATTGGTCTCGCCGTGTTCAGTCAGGTGGGTACGTCGATTCAGATAGCCTGTCTTTTAGCACGGATGGCACCTTCAATTCGATGAAAATAGATCAAGGACCTGGCTACGCCGACAAATTTCCTCAGTCAGGAACTTGGGGTGTGTCCGGCGACACGATTTCGATTCAGTATGATGGGTCGCCAGCAAAATTATCAAAATACACCGTCGATGCGTTGCACTTGCAACTTTGCGCTTTGGGTGTATTTGATACACTCATCTATACTCGAAAAAAGTAACGGTATAGTGTATTTAGGTGGTATTCCAAACCGGGCCATTTGGGAAAGGTTGAAGCAATGCTAGTTGATCAGACGAAAAGACGATGCTGTATGGTTTCTCTAATCCTTTTGGCCGGATGCGCGGGTGTCTCTCCTCGCATTGCTGAAAATTATGATGCCAACAATCTCAAGAGGCGAAAATTGGTCGTCTATTGCAAAGATCGTGTGGTTGCAATGCCATATTCGGCCTCCGAGAATTTCAAATCTACGTTTGAAGATCATGGGGTGGACTTAAAGGCATTTCGTGCTAAGGTGGACGATCTGTTCTATAACGAACTCAAAGATTTGGCGGGATATGGACGAATTGTAATCGATACATCTTATAACGGAGATTCAAGCCAGGTCGTCGGTTTTCAAAAGGATAATTTTAATTTCCATGGTTCAGTTCCTCGTGAGATTAAAAATGACAGCGTTTTAATTCTTGGCCTTGGAATCATTGATTACAGGAAACGAACCGATTATAGCACGGGGACACCTGGCTCCGCTTTGCAAAGTGGGACACATATATACCTGGATGCAAAAATGGATTACGTAATTTACGACCCACTGATTCACTCCGCCATAGCAGGTGGTCGGGTTGCCGCCAGTTCAACGAGTTTGCTTGGCTATGTTATTACCGAGTCGGATTGGTACTCTGATGCAAAGAAGCTAGCCTCGCATCTGGTCGATGATTTGAATGAATTGCGGTAGATTTTTAGTCGAAAATATTTCAAAATATGCTCAAATGGAAGGGTAGGGTGCAAGTAAAAATGAATTTGATCAAATTGCTTTTTCTGTTCGTGTCTGTCACGTATTGCGAAGCTGATTGGCTGACCAAATCTGGCGATCATGAGGGAGGATTCTTTCGTCTTGGTCTCTGGGGTGCGCCGGTCGCATCGTCCTCCACCACACTTCCTGCGGGGGAAAAGATAGAATTGGGAGGAATGGGATCTATGGCAAGAATTCAAATTGGCTGGTCGATCGTTCCACGAGTTGCCCTTCACGTAAATCTGATAGATATTTTTGCCAATAACGATACTGCTGGAATGCAGGGTTTTACATGGGGGCCAGGAATAACCGTATACGCACCAGTGGGTAATCTATTCGTGACAGGTGTTTACGGATTTTCACTTGTAAACTACGACGGTGACAAGAACGGCCAGGGCAACCAATGGTACATCGGGATTGGAAAAGAGTTTCTTCTGAGCCAATGCAACGGACTTGGTGTGATGGCTACCTGGGGAAGTGGTTCCTGGGAAGATTCCGATAGCCACCAAAAATGGAATGAAAGCGGTCCGGGGTTTCAGTTTACATGGACATATAATTGAATAGATTGATGGTGGATTGTTGTCATTTTCAGTAACATCGTGTAGGCCTACGATGTGGGGTGATTTCCTTGATGTTCCCGGTTTTCGTTCTCATTCGATGGATCGAGGCCCCTCAATCACATAGTCTCTTCCGGCGAAGGAATACTTCAACTTGAAGGTTTTGAATTCCCTGGCGTCCTTGGTATCGTCGATTAGGATTCTGACGTTTGTCTTTATTCCAGCAGGGATTTCGATATTGTTGTTTGCTCTGCTACCTGCGATCTCAAAATCACCAAATCTCACGACATTTCCATTGTCAAGAAAATAGGGGGGTTGATCGTTTGAGATTCCGAGCTTTCCATTTTCGGATGAGAATATAACTCCGTGGCAGAAGGTAAGAACCCCTTCCTTTCTGCATTTGTTGATTTGAAGAGGGCCGCTTTTGGGTGACACGATTCCAATTGTTTCACTAGGTGTTCGCTGATTGGGCAAGGTTTGAGGTGCCTCCAAGATCGTTGTGGCAAGTGCTTGAGTAGAAGTAGATTTTGGGAAGGAAACCTTCGACATTCGCAACACCTTGCCGGTCGTCACATCCAAAACTCGGACCATGGCCACGTAGTCGTCGCCCATTTGGTAGTACTGGCCAGTCATGATCCTCGTTGCTCCAAGGAATTTCCCCATGGAAGCGATCGTGGATTCATCAATTGCCCCCGATGCCTGGAGGTTGTGTTCCTTCAATACCTTCTTCAACTGGCCACGCTCCACCAGACTGGCCCCTGAATCAGATCCCAGTCGCAGGGACAGTTCGTCGCCGATGTAGGACGATAGCGCGGTCAGCTCTCCTTTCTCGTTGGCGATGTCCAACACGGCATAGGTGTTCGCGGGAGTCGGTTGGACCAACCCAAGGAGGGGAAGAAGAAGTGCGGCAAACAGCATCCGGAAATTCTTTCGTGTTGGGGCAGTGCTCTGGCTCTCAACAATAATCGAAAACTTTCTGCCGGTTGGGAAGTCCGGGTACAACCGTGGTGATGGACAGAATAACGAAGTCCCTTGTTAATGGGCATTGCATATTTTCCAATCCTTCCAGTACTCTCAAACCCAGGAATCCAAAGCCATGCCCACTGACCCAAAGTTTGTTTTCGTTTCTGCCAAGTGGAGCGAAGATATCGGAGCCTATGTTGCCTCCATCAATGGCAAGGTGGCCATCATCGACATCGAGCCCAAAGGGGCAAAGGCGGTTGCATCGAAGGTCCCGTCATTGGAAGCCAAGGCCAACCCTAAGTCGAAGCCCGAGGTCGCCAAAAAATCTCCCATAAAACGCAAAAGGGCGAAGAGTTTGACCGAGGAAGAGAACGCCTTGGCCACGGAACTGATCCAAGCGGGAAATAGCTTGGACGAGGTCCAGATGGTCATTCCGGGTGTTGTGAAGAACATTTTCCAACGCCTCAAGCGCGAGCTTGGAAAGCCGGGGAAAAAGTCCAAAGCCCCGAAGAAATCCCCGAAAGGAAAATTGGTCGGGAAGAAGTAGGCCATTTCAATTTGATGCGAGGTCGATTCCGTTGCAAATGACCCTTGGCGGAATCGTGACACCTCGCTCGGTTTCTTGAGATCTCAACCACCAGTTTTGTAAACCTGCGCCACTTTCCTGCCGATTTTCGACCTAACCGGGTCCTTGCGCCGGTGCATTTTTCGTCGTATGGCTTGGTGCCTCAAGTAGGCACGTCCTTCCGAGGTCCTCAACCATTTGTAATGCTTCTTTCGAAGCCGAAGCCGTTCCCCCAAATGACGCTTCTTGAAACTGCCGACAACCAAGGTTTCAAATCCCGAACGCTCGGCACACCGCTTGATTTCCTCAAGGGCCGCCGTGGCGGTATGGTATCGGTCGAAGCTCGATTCGTTGGGATGCTTGCCCAACACTTGGGCACGCAGATAGTCGAGACGTTCCCCCTTTTTGGCCAAGTCCTCGTTGAAGGCTTCGGTTCCAAGGAGGTCATCGGGATCGAGATCGGGATAGTCGGAATCGGCGACTTCCAAAATCACATCGTACTGATCGATGAACGGCTCGATACGGTCGGGGTCTGTCAGAAACAGGGCGTGGTATTGGTCTTGGACGTGATTCAGCATCTCGATCTTGGCTTCAAGGATCGAAACCAGTTTCGAGTGTTCGCCAATTCTGGACTCGACCTCTTTGAGGTGGTTGACTATCGGGGTGAGGAGATCGACGGCACTGGTGGCCAGTTCGCGCCAAGTGGCAACAGCAGATTTGCGTGGAGGCATGAAGTATTCCTCTGTGGGAAAGATTCTGGTGGATGAGTCGAGTGTCCACCGAATCGTGGACACCCCAATGTGATTTGCGCTGGACCCCCAGATTTCGTCCAGGTTGGATGTGTCCGAATTCAAGTGCTCGGACAATCGACGAAGGCGCAAACCCCTTGTTAAGAGTTGGTGTTTCCCCTTTACCCCTGGAATCTGCCGTCACACCCGTCACACGTCACATCGACCGAAGGCCTTGTTGGGATAGGTCCTCGAACGCGACGAAGATGGCGAAAACCGAGAAAAGTGACCCGGCTTTCGGGTGTCATATTGGCCGAGTGGATGTCAACTGACCCGCCCGGTCGCCTTGGGTCATATACATGGCATGAGATCTGGCAAGTTGTGTGTAAAAACAAAGCCCTTCGGTTCCCGGATGCCCTCAAATTGCCGATCTTGACCATCTATTCATGCCCCGGATGTCATAGGGCATGCCCAGAATCCCGCCCGGTGGCCCTGGCTTATATCGACATTTACTTGTCGGCCAAGAGTCCTCTGTGTGCCCAGAATTATGGCCAGAACGATTCTTCCTCTTTCCCCCTTCCCCTCCCAAAACTGCCGTCACACCGTCACAAATTCGGGATTCATTGAATGCCTACAGGAATCCAGCTAATCAAATCAGAGTCATCATAATCGGAGCGCGCTGAACATGACCGAAAAATGAATCCTACTAGGCGGGAAAAATATTCTGAAATTCACTCAAAAAAGGGTGTTTAGATCTCTGGATGTTGTGTCTAAGTTCTTCCTAAGCTGAATCTCAATGGTAGCTTGAATCGAGAATCTGTGTAATCGATTCGGAATCCAAGAAAAACACCGATGCAGAGGGAGGTTTTGAATGCGTTAAACCGCGATTTCGTATGCCTATTGAGAATTTCACACAACTTGCAACCCATCAGAAAGAATCAAAATGACCACGGAACAAATGTCGATTCAAGATCTCTACGCCACCATCCAAAAGCGTAACCGGGATGAATTCGATGAATTAACTCAGGAACTTGCTTCCACCAAGCTCAAAATGGAGCAGATCAAAGTCAAGATCAAAGAGGTCAAGTCGCGCCCCGGCTTCTCGAAAAGGGAAGTCATTTCGCAAGAGTCTACCGATTCGGGCGAGTCTTTGAGCGAACGCGTTCTGAGCGCATTGAGCGAAGATCCCATCGGCATCGCTGAACTGTCCGATGTCCTGGAGGTGAAGCCGAACTTGGTGTCGGCCACCTTGAAGTCGTTGGTAGCCGAGGGAAAGGCGATCGTGGAGGGGAAGGGACGAGGTCAGAAGTTCCGGCTTGCCTGATCCATGCGAAACCGAGTCTTGTTCGCGCAAGGCTCGGTTTTGATGCTTGGATTTCCCCGTTTCCCCTTCTACCCCGTAAAGTG
>CAIKAA010000080.1 GCA_903825275.1 uncultured Fibrobacterota bacterium
ACATCGACTGCAAGATCGACGGGTTCGGGCCGATGGCCCTGAAGTCGGAATTTGTCCGCAAGGCGTAACCCGTCTCGCGCCAGCCACGGTTGGCACCTAAGGTGCCCCGCTGCCCAATTAAAACCAAAGCGGTCGAAAGGTTCACCGCATCGCCCGGAGGGCCGCGACTTTGGCTCGACCCTCGTCTTCGGCCACGGCCTTAAGCTCCACCTCCGTTATAAAATGCAAACGCCTCGATACACCCAGTCGAATGCTGCCCCCCCGTCGCACGGGCAATAGGCCGGGCTCCGGTCCGCCTTTGGGTGGACTAGGACGGGATCATGCCCATGTCTCCTCCTGGAAACCGAACCAAAATGGTTCTATATTCCCCTAAAGGTTCGAGGGAAGGCGGGAAGTCTCGCCGAGGCCCGCACGAGCCGATTGTCCAGGAGATCCGAACCATGCCAGAAGTCGCCGAAAACGAAGCGCTGCAAACCCAGCTCGATGAAGGCTACAAGCACGGGTTCGTGACCGACATCGCCACCGACATCCTTCCGCCAGGTCTGACGGAAGACACGGTGCGGTTCATTTCGGCCAAGAAGGAAGAGCCCGAATGGATGTTGGAATGGCGACTCAAGGCCTTTCGCAAGTGGCAGACCATGACCGAGCCCGATTGGGCCAAGGTCATCTACACCAAGATCGATTATCAGGAACAGAGCTATTGGGCGGCTCCCAAAACCGACGGTCCCAAGAGTTTGGACGAGGTGGATCCCGAAATTTTGGCCACCTTCGAAAAGCTGGGAATCCCGCTCCAGGAACGCGCCGCCTTGGCCGGTGTGGCGGTGGACGCCGTATTCGACAGCGTGAGCGTGAAAACGACCTTCCGCGAAAAACTATCCGAAATCGGAGTCATTTTCTGTTCCATCTCGGAAGCCCTGCGCGAACATCCTGATTTGGTCCGCAAGTACATCGGGAGCGTGGTGCCCCCGGGCGACAATTATTTCGCGGCCCTGAACACGGCGGTCTTTTCGGATGGTTCGTTCGTGTACATCCCCAAAGGGGTCAAGTGCCCCATGGAACTTTCCACCTACTTTCGGATCAACGCCGCCAAGACGGGACAGTTTGAACGCACGCTCATCATCGCCGACGAAGGTGCCCAGGTCAGCTACCTGGAGGGCTGCACGGCCCCCATGCGCGACGAGAACCAGTTGCACGCCGCCGTGGTGGAACTGATCATCCACAAGGACGCCTACATCAAATACAGCACCGTCCAGAACTGGTACCCCGGTGACAAGAATGGCAAAGGCGGCATCTACAACTTTGTGACCAAGCGCGCCCTGTGCGAAGGCGAAAATTCCAAGGTGAGCTGGACCCAGGTCGAGACCGGTTCAGCGGTGACTTGGAAGTACCCTTCGTGCATCCTCAAGGGCGATCGCTCGGTGGGTGAGTTCTATTCGGTGGCGGTCACCAACAATTTCCAGCAGGCCGATACGGGCACCAAAATGATCCACATCGGCAAAGACACCAAAAGCACCATTGTGGCCAAGGGGATCAGCGCGGGAAGGTCGTCGGGGACCTATCGCGGCCTCGTCAAGGTGAACCGCGGCGCTGACGGCGCCCGCAATTTTAGCCAGTGCGACAGCCTGCTGATTGGTGACAAGTGCGGGGCCCACACCGTGCCATACATTGAGATCCGCAACGACACTTCGCAAGTGGAACACGAAGCTTCTACCAGCCGGATCGGGGAAGACCAAATTCTTTACCTGCGCAGCCGCGGCATTTCCAGCGAAGAGGCCGTGAACCTGATCGTGAACGGTTTTTGCAAGGACGTGTTCCGCGAGCTGCCCATGGAGTTCGCCGTGGAAGCCCAAAAGTTGCTGTCGGTAAGCCTGGAAGGTAGCGTGGGGTAGGATTCCTCGCTGCGTAGGGGCGATTCATGAATCGCCCCTACGCAGCCTGCGGAAACCGCTATTCATACCTTGTAATTTCAATGTCATAGTTTGATATTGCGAGGTATGGATAGACAATGTACGGCCTTTCTCCACGAGTTGCTGAACTTGTTTCCGGTGGTTGCGATTCTGGGGCCGCGCCAGTGTGGGAAGACCACGTTGGTGAATTCCGTAGCGGGAGAGGGCTGGACTCGTTTTGATTTGGAGCGCGCGGCCGATCGCGCTAGGCTGGAGCGCGACCCCGATTTGTTCTTCCGGCTGGAAACCACTCGCGTGGCCATCGACGAAGCCCAGGAGCTTCCTGCCTTGTTTCCCGCCTTGCGGGTGGCGATCGATGCCGATCGATCGACCAATGGACGGTACCTGCTCACCGGTTCGGTGTCGCCGACCCTAGTGAGGGCGATCCACGAAAGCCTGGCGGGTCGGATGGCCACCTTGGAATTGGGGCCGTTCACGGCCACCGAGGCGCATGGAAAAAGCGAGGCTCCCTTTGCTCAACATTTGTCGTCCATCGAGGGGCTACTGACCCTCCAGCCCCGGCTGTCTCTGCAGGAGTTGCATGACTCGTGGCTGCGTGGTGGTTTTCCCGAACCTTGGCTCAAGAACTCGAAGCGATTCAGCGACCTTTGGTGTGAGAACTATTTGCGCTCTCTGCTGGATCGCGACCTGCCGCGGTTGGTACCGGGGCTGAATCTTCCGCGCTTTCGCGCCTTGGTGCAACTTTTGGCGGGGGTATCCGGTCAGATTTTGAACCAGTCGGAATTGGCTCGATCCTTGGGCGTGTCGCAGCCCACCGTTCGCGATTGGCTGCATTTGTGCGAGGGCACCTTTCTCTGGCGGCATCTGTTGGCGTGGGACCGCCATTCCACCAAGCGATTGGTCAAGCACCCCAAGGGCCATCTGCGCGACAGCGGATTGTTGCACCATCTGTTGCGGATCCGCAGCCAGACTGAATTGCTAGAGCACCCGCGCATGGGAAATTTGTGGGAAGGCTTTGTGATCGAACAGGTTTTGTGCCAACTAGCTCACGTGGGCGAAGCGGTGCGACCATACCACTACCGGACCGGCGCCGGGGCCGAAGTGGACCTTGTCTTGGAAGGATCGTTTGGGACCATTCCCATCGAGATCAAGTATGCGGAAACCGGCGATCCCCGCAAGTGGCGGGCGTTGCGCGATTTCGTGGCCGAGCAAGATTGCCCATTGGGAATTCTGATCGACAACGGCACGCGAGTCCGGCAATTGGACGACAAGATTGTGGCGGTGCCGGCGGTGTATTTGTGAGGTCCACTGCACCTTTCTTCGACTTCGCAACGACGCTTCGCAAGAGCGTGATTTCCCTGGAATTTGTACGTCGAATGTTCTAACGTATTGGGAGGATAGGGGGGAGTGCGATGGCCACAGGGATAAAAACCAAGCCGTTGGGACGATCGGCAAGGTTAGGATTGCGGGCGACCCAGGAACAAGAGGCCGTGTTGCGGCGTGGGGCCGAGGTTTCACACAAGTCTCTGACGGAATTCATCTTGGATAGCGCCTGCCAGGCTGCCGAAAACGCATTGCTCGACCAAAGGCTGTTTTTGGTTCCTGCCGAGATGGGTCAAAAATTGACCGAGCGATTGGATCGACCCACAGTCGACCAGAGTGGGTTGCGTGACTTGTTTTCCCGAAAAGCTCCCTGGGAAAATTTTTGAATTTTTCGGCACCCGAGTCGTTGGGTCCCGAACATCGCCTGGACGGATTCGATTCGGGAAAACCGGCCTTGGACGAATGGTTGGTGCGGTACGCTCGGATCTCCCAAGCGAGCGGGTCAGCGCGCACCTTCGTGGTACGAGATCAAGAGTTGACCGTGGTTGCGTATTACAGCTTGACGGTGGGACAGGTCGAACTTCTCGAGGCGACTCCACGCATTGGCAAGGGGATGGGACAGTTTCCAATTCCCGTCATGATTTTGGCTCGGTTGGCGGTTGCTTCGAATCACCAAGGTTGTGGGATTGGAGTCGGTTTGTTGAAAGACGCGATCCGCCGTACCTTGCGAATCGCCGAAGAAACCGGGATTCGGGCGATGCTCACCCACCCAATCGACGAATCGGCAACAACGTTCTACACGCGATTCGGATTCGAGGCTTCTCCCCTCCGAGACCGGCAGTTGCTCTTAATTCTAAAGGATGCGCGGCGATTGGTGTCTTTGTGAGATTCCTCCCCCTCCTTGGCTTGGTCTTCCTGTTGGTCTCGTGCGGGCGCGATCGCGTTCCTGCCCAGGCGAGCTTCTACTACTGGCGCACCACTTTGGCGCTCAGCCCCATCGAGCGCCGCGCGATGGAGCACATGGCGGTGAAGTCTCTTCGCGTAAGGTTGTTCGACGTGGTTTGGGATCTTGACAAAATCCGTCCCGAAAGTCCGCTGCGGGTGGTTCCCGACACGAATGGGTATCCTCCCATTCTCCCGGTGGTGTTTTTGCGGCAAAATATCTTCGCCAAAACCTCCGACATTTCCGCTCTTGCCAACCACATTATTCAGGAACGCGACGGAATCTGTCAAGATGGAAAACTCCTCTGCAAGGGGTTGGAGCTGGACTGCGACTGGAGCCAATCGTCGCGTGAAGGGTTCTTTGAATTGGCCAAGATCCTGCGCGATTCGCTGCACAGTCGGGGCGAGTTACTGCATTCGACCATCAGGCTCCACCAATTCCACAGCCCGCTGTTCGCCGGGGTGCCACCTGTTGATCGCGCCACGTTGATGGCCTACAACATGGGCCCCACCGACACCACGGATACCCATCAATCCATTCTGGATCTGAAGGAACTGGAGAAGTGGTTGGGTTCGCAAAAGCCTTATCCGGTTCCCCTGGATGTGGCCTTGCCGCTGTACAGTTGGGCGATCCAGATCCGCTCCGGTAGGCCGGTTGATCTATTGCAGGATGTGAGTGCCGAGGAGCTGGACACCCTCGTTTGGCTGAAGAAAACCTCGAGCCGAATCTGGACGGCAAAGGAAGGATTCTTTTTGCACGGCCATTGGGTGCGCGCCGGCGATCACCTGAAAGCGGAGAGTGTTGGAGCGGAAGATCTGGAAAAGGCCGCGCGGTTGATCCGGTCGCATCTACCCCCGCTGGCCGACCGCGAAGTGGTCTATTTTGACTTAAGCGAAAGGACCTTGGCTCGCTATGATCGCCTTGCGTTGGAACACCTGCTCTCTATTCTTGGTGCTGCTGCTACTGGCAACAACCAGCTCGGCGTGCGGTCCGTATTGCGGCTCTGACGAAGTGTCGAAATTCTACGGACGCCCGTTCTTCCAATTTGCGAATTTCGCCGCTGCGGAAAGCCTGCAAAACTTCGCCTTTTCCCCTTCCGTTTGGCATGCCAAGAAAAAGCCCTGGAGACTTGGGGAACGGGACAACGGCTATTCTGATTTTTTTAACGGCCAAAACAAACGGGAGTGGTCGGATTGGCTGGGTGCCGGAAGCCAGGCAGGGGAGTTTTGGTACACCGTATTGACCCAGTATGGGCTGCCCCGCTTGGACAGCGCGATCTTTTTCCTGGAAGGCAAAGGGGGGCCGCCTCGGGGTTGGAATGATTTCGCGGTTTTGAAGGGGGTTCCCAAGGAGAAACTTTTGGCATCCTTGTGGTACGCGGGATTTGCTGCCCGTGTGGAACCGCTTTCCCGTCGGCGCCCTCCGGAAGATTGGGATGCCAAGCCACAGAGGGGACATTCGGTTGCCACCGATACCGGAAGACTGTTTCGAAATGGCCTGGCGCAGGCTCGGAAACAGACGTTTCCGTTTGTACGGCAGCGGTACTTCTTCCAGTTGGCCAAGCTCTTGTTTTACACCAGACCCGATTCCGCGCTGCAATTTCTGGAGACTTGCGAAGCGGAATTCAAGGGGCCCAGCCAGAGCCTGTATTGGCGGGTGCGGATGTACCGCGCGGGTCTTTTGCGAAAGTCCGATCCGGTTGGGGCCAATCTCGAATTGGCGCGAGTCTGGAACGGGTTTCCTCCCTTGCGGGAAATGGCGGTCAACGACTTTGGGATCAGGGAACAGTCGGAGTGGGTCCAGACCTTGGCAGGGGCGCGGGGGAAAGAGGAAAAAATCGCTCTGTGGTTCCTGTTTGGGATGAACACCATGGATATTTCTGCCATTCGACAAATTCTGGCGTTGGATTCTGCCAGTTCATATCCTGCGCTCTTGGCGGCCAACCAATTGGCTCATTGGGAGGCCTTTGAGCGTCAGAGTGGCTCTTATTCCCCCGACACCGACTCGCTCCGTCTCCTTGCGGTCCAGGCGGCGAGGTCGCGCAGAACCTCCTGTCCCGCCTTTTGGAATCTGTTTGCAGGATACCTGCAAGGTTCGGCGGGCAAAGGGAAGGACGCTTTGGCTTTGCTCGATTCCTCCCAAAAGCTTTCGACCGAGGTGCCGATGCGGGAACAAATACGGCTGGTGCGGATTCTGGCTCGCCTGCGAAGTGCCAAAGAACCGTCGGGGGAATTGGAGGATTTCTTGATGACGGAAAATCCGGTTCCCCCAAGGTGTTCCACCGTTGATAGGAGGCTTAATCCGATCTCTTCCGATGGATATGGACCCAATCGCGATTTCATGAACCGGTTCGCGGGTCCTGAAGGAGAGCGGATCTGGAGGCGGAGTCCTGGGATGTCGTTGGCCTTTGCAAACCGGGTATCGAACGATTTGGACACCTTGCGGATGCAAGTCGATTTCTCAGAGGGTGTGGGAACCCGTTTCGAGCAGTATCTCAAAAGTTGGCAGGAGGCATCGGATTCGGTTTTGAGGGCAAAACTGGGAGTTGGGTACCTCTACACGAATCGATTCGGCGAGGCGGTGAACATGTTGCAAAGGCATCCGCCCCAAGGCCGATTTCCTTCGGACCCTTTCCATTCCGAGATCCTGGATTTTCAGGGAAAGATGCAAGGTGACCAGGAGGAGGGAAACAGGGAACTTGCAAACGCTGGACATTCTACCGCGACCCTGCTTGCCTATGCCAGGGAACTGGATCGCTTGGAAAAGAAGTCTCGTCGTCCCGGAACCGAGGGAGCCAAGGCGGCTCTTCGACTGGGAATCGGCCTCTACAACAGAACTTCGTTTGGGACGGCGTCCTCCATGATCTTCGAAATGGATTGGTACGATCTCTGCGGAAACAGGGCGACCGCTTGGCGATGGGATTTGCAGGCGGCACAAAGGCAGTTTGAACGCGCTTTGGTGGAACTCTCGACCACGGAGGAGCGCGCCTGGGCGACCTGGCTTTTGGCCAAGTGCGAACGGGATTCTCTCGTTGGTCCTTCTGCATGGAGGTGGCAACGAAAAGGCAAAATGTCTTTCGACAGTCTGCCAATTCCTGTCCATAGTTACCAGAGCTTGAAAGCCCAATACTCCCAAACCAAGTTCTGGAAAAGCGCGTTGGCCGAGTGCGGTTGGCTGGCGAAGTGGAATGCCAAAAATTGAGGCGAATCTACGGCTTTTTCCTTCCTCTCTTTCTACCGAGAAGGATTCGCTCAACGAGCTTTGGTGAACCCAATCCTCTCCATTCCCTCAGGTCCTTGGCTTTCCAAGAGGTAAGTGCCCATCGGGTAGGACGCACCGTACCATCTTCCCGGTTGGGTCTGGAAGGATTCGATCCGCGTTCCATCCGGCCGCAAGACGGAAATTGTCGTGGGTTGGGACGATGTGTTGCGAAATCCCTGGGGGGTGCATTGGAGGTTGGGGTGAAGAGATTCCGGGCGGATTGAAGGCGCGACCGATGTGGTCGAGGTATCCCCGCTTAGGATCAGGGTCCCGAAGCAGCCCGCGTTGAGATAGCCTTGGTTGGCCAAGTGGCCGGCCGTGTTCACCGACCCCATGAAATGTTTGCGCGCGGCGCCGCCGTCGTTGTCGCAGTAGGCCAGGCTGAAGCCCATGTCCTTTTTGGCGGCGAGTTTCAATGGAGTGTTGGTCGCACCCATCTGGTAGGTTTCGCCGTATACGGACATGCGCATTTCCCAAAGCGAGGTATGGCCGGATTGGACCCGCTTCACCAGGAAATGGTCATTGAAGAGGTGGGGTTGCTGGTCGGTCCCAAAATCGACGACATCGTACTTGGTGCTGATGTGGTAGGCCCAGGCCGAGAAGTTGTATTGGTGGTTGCCGCCGTTGTGGTTTTCGTCCAAGAAGATTTCGACCGCGTCGTCGTCCCAATAGTGGGTCAAGGGGTCTGGGTACACGTCCGAAACAGAGTCGTCGACAATCTCGACAAGCAGGTAGATCCCGGCGGAATCCCACATCACCTTGTAGCGGCCCGAGAAATCGGTGGGAGTGGGCGCGGTTCCTTCCCAGTTGACGTTGATGCTGTCCCAGGCGGCGTGGTCCCACACTTTATCGGCCACGCCATCGATTGAAGGGGCGACCAGAGCATGGGGGGCGGTGTAGCTGTTCTTGTCGGCCAAGGCGGAAGTTGCCGTGCAAAACAATCCAGCCCCGATCATCAGCGTTGTTTTAGGGAAGGACGGCATGAATCCTCTGGGAGGGAAAATAGCGATGGGAGAGTGGGATAGAAGGTTGGAGGGTTTGAATGTATTTCTACCGGTACCAAACCCGCGGGCAATTTTTGGCTTTGGTCACTTTTTAAAATACCGCATCGCGTAACTGGGTCTGGTGTCGCCCGCCGCAATGCGCCGCAACTTGCCCGATAGCAACGAACGCTTGGCGGGCGACAAATGATCGACGAACAAAATGCCGTGGACGTGGTCCAGCTCGTGGTGGATCACGCGGGCGTCAAACCCTTCAAACCAAGCGCGATAGACCGTGCCCGACAAATTTTGGTATTCCACTTCCACGGCGTGCGGGCGAGAGACCGTGATCTCAAGTCCAGGAAAGCAAAGATTGGCCTCGATGGAGGGGTCCAAAGGCCCTCGTTCGGCAAGGATCTTCGCATTGATCATCTCGGTCTTGAGTCCTGTGCCAGTGGGGAAGATTTCAACGCGGTGGTCTTCCGGAACATTCAGGTAAACCTTGGTATTGTCGATATAGATCAGGTTCAGTTCCAGTCCCACCATGGGAGCCGCGATTCCGCAGCCCTGGGCGTTTTCCAAGGTCGCTTCGAGCTCCGCGACCAGGCTTGCCAGATCTGGCCGGGAAAGATCGACATCGGGCGACCGTCGTCGGAGAGAAGGGTGGTCAAAAGACAGGAGGGGAAGGGGCTGGGTGATGGCGGTCATGGTCGGGGAAAGATGGAAAAAATCAGATCCGTCCAATTGGGAATGGCTGAAAGGATTCCCCCACCATCCAGGGTTGGATTCAGCCCCAACCAACCAATCATCCTGACCATTTTCCAAGCAATCAAGCCCTGATCCTAGGCGTAAATTCCTTGGCTCATTTGGTGTAATTTGTCAATTTTTGACGCAGCGAACCGAGAAGGAGGAGACTTTCGCGTCGTTCGTTTTCAAGAACTCAGGGTAATCGCCGAAATAATTGCGGACGGCATAATCCGAACCGGTTTCGGTAGCCGACCAATACAAGGCAAACTGGCCGACCCATTTGAAGGAGCCCGCCAAGCAACCAGCGGGCAGCACTCGAAACCCGATGGAGTCGGTCCCATTGTCTCCTGTTGGCCACCCGAGCGTCGATTTGAGTTTGGTGCCACCATAGCTGGCTCCACCGACATGGGCAACGAGAGTGTCCCATTCAGGGCTACTGGGGAGATGCCATCCTGACGGGCAGACGCCTTGGGTAGGAAGGGAGCCATTCCAGGAGGAATGATTGGCTGTGGCGGCTAGGTTCATCGCTGCAGCCCATTGGTAGAACCGACCGTAAATGGGGCAGTTGCGAGCCGAGTCGAGGTAGCATCGGGAACTATCGGCCTTGAAATTCAAGTTTTGGGCCATCCAAGTTTGCTTGCCAATCGTCACGGTGCGATAGACTTGATTGTCCCGCGAATCGACCAGCGCACCAAACGTAACGCCAGCTTTCCAAGGGAATCCATAGGTGTTTGTATCCAAAACAACCGCAGGGGTGACGACTGGTGCGGTTGAATTGTCAGTGCCACACGAGACCAGGAAACCAGAAGAGGTCAGGACGGTCAAAATCGCCAGGAGGGAACGCAACATGAGTGGTCCTTGGGGTTTGGAGGTTAGGCAAAGATATATCATAAAACCACCACAGGGTGAACCTTGTGGCCCACCGAACATCCATCAGGATTGTGATGGAGATCACAAATTGCCAGAGCGGGGCCAAGGCAAGGCTTGATCGCGATCAAATTTCTAAATATGGTTCCAACTGGAAACCGAGTTCTGGATCTTTTCCTCGAAGGGGGAATGCTTGAATGAAACCACAATGGTTACTGATATTGCTAGCAATGGGAGGGTTGACGAAATCTGTCGATGCGGCATGGACCAATCCTACACCAGCCACCCGAGTAGCTTATCAGATTGGCTGCGGGAGCGATTCTGGATTGAGTGTGCAGCGCTTGGAAGTTGGATCCTCCACCTTTTTCCTTCGCTCTTCGGCGAAAAAATTGTTTGATCGCTCGAGCTCCATCGCCTCGATTTCGGTGGCGAGCCAAGCTCCCCTCCAGGTCTTTTCGTTCCTTGCCCAAACAACCACATCCTACCAGGTCGTCGACGATTCGGGGCGATGCTCCAGCGGGTCTGCGATTGAGATGATCGGGATTGCATTGGATCACCTCCAGATTTCAGAAAGCACTCGCCCTCGCTCGAAGAGCGAGTCCTTGCTTTTCCAGAGACTTGCTCCGAACCGAGTTGTTCTCCGATCCAACGAGGCTTGGAGTCTTCTCGATCTCGCTGGACGCCCTACCAAGGCTTCGGTGCAAGCCTCATCCCAAGGCGTGATCCTCGACATCAGCTCGTTGCCGAACGGGACATACTTCCTTCGGACGGGCTCGAAATCGACCCTTCTCACCAAATTCTAATCGTCACGCTTCCAGAAAGGAATCCTCATGAAACTCCTCGTCCTTGCTCTCTTCACGTTCGCTTGTTCCGCCTTCAGCGCTTGGTCCACTCCGGCACCGGCACCTATCGTGTTCTATAATGTCGGCTGCGGAGCCGACTCGGGAAAAGTCATTCTCATCACGGATTTCACCCCCGGAGGCACCGCGTCGATGGTCCTCAAGTCCACCTCGCCGATCTTCTCCCAGGCCACCTCGGTTTTGGAGCGCAGCGTGGCGGACCAGATTCCCGTGCAAATTTTCACCCGCCTATCGAATTCCACCGTGGATTTCTCGTATGTCGGTGATGACGGTACCTGCAAGACCAAGAGCTGGACCGAGATCATCGGAGTGGCCCTCGACAAAAAGTGAGGGTTAAGATTCGGCAATTTTTTAACACCAATAAACCACCCCGCCGCAAATTTTGCTGCTGGGTGGTTGGTCTGCAATCTCTGGTCTGCAAAGTAAACCCTTGGCACCAAAGGTGCCCTGCCGGGTTCGGAATGCCGGAGGACTGGACTGCCCTGAGCTTGTGAAAGGCTCAGAGCATCGCAGGGGGGCTCACGACAGGCTTTCGGGGAATCAGACCCGAAGAGATTGAAGGACCGCTGATCAGCGGTCTTGTTTCAAATCTCCTGCAAGACTTCCAAAACTGCGTCCATCTCTTCATCGGTCCCGATGCTGATGCGCGCATGACGCTCAAGTCTTGGCCCCTTGAAGGCCCGCACCAAAATCTTGCGTTGGCGCAAGGATTCCAAAAGCTCGAAGGCGGAAAGGGTTGGATGGGCGGTGAAGACAAAATTGGCGCTTGAGGGAACGACATCGAACCCGATCTTCTCTAGACCGAGGACAAACCGTTCGCGGGTGGCCACCACTTTGCGCGTGGTTTCTAAAAAGTAGGCTTCGTCGCGGAGGGCTGCGGCGGCTCCCGCTTGGGCCAAGCGGTCGACGGTGTAGGAATTGACGGAATCCCGCACTCGTTCCAAGGCTTCGATCAGGCCCCGATCGCCCATGGCCCAGCCCACCCGCAAGCCCGCCAGAGAGCGCGATTTCGAGAGGGTGTGCACCACCAATAGGTTGGGGTAGTTGGCGATCAACGGCACCGCGCTTTCGGCTCCAAAATCGACATAGGCCTCGTCCACGATCACCACACTGTGGGGGTTTTGTACCAGCACCTGTTCCACCGCCCCAAGCTCCACCTTCAAGGCCGTTGGGGCATTGGGATTGGGGAAGATCACGCCGGAATTCGGGGCACAAAGTTCGGCAAAGGGAATTTGAAAATGAGCGTCCAAAGCCACCGTGCGAAAGGGGACTCCCGTCGCCCGGGCATAGACCGGGTAGAACGAATAACTGATGTCGGGGAACAGAACTTCTTGTCCGCGGACAAAAAAAGCTTTGAAGGCGAAGGCCAGAATTTCGTCCGAGCCGTTGCCTGCAAAAACCTGTTCGGGTAGAAGCTGAAATCGATCGGCAACAGATTGTCGAAAATCCGAACTTTGGGGGTCGGGGTACATCGGCATCCGCGACCCTAGGGCCTCTTGGATCGCTTCGATGACCTTGGGGGAAGGCGGGTAGGGGTTCTCGTTGGTGTTCAGCTTGATCCAGCCGCCACCCTGAGGTTGTTCGCCCGGGACGTAAGGGGCCAACTGATCCAGGCCCGTGCTCCAAAATTGATTCGGGTCGCTCATAGGAACTTCAAGGTAGTCCGTCACTGCCCAAATTGTCGATTACGGCTTTCGCTCCACCGCGA
>CAIKAA010000081.1 GCA_903825275.1 uncultured Fibrobacterota bacterium
CATCCGGAGGCGAAGACTGTCGGAGCCCACCCTTGGGATGGAACGGACCATGTCTTCCAGGATGGGGCCACTGGAAGATTCGAGGTGCTGTGTGCCGGTGGTGTCTTCTGGGGGTGGCGTGGAGCTGGTGCTAATCCGGACGAGGATTCGTCCACGGTCCTCGCGCAAAATGGCTTGGCGGCCTCCCAGTGCCAGCCTGGGTGCCGATACCGTGCTCGGGTTGCCCGACACCAGCCAGGTCGCCGATTCAATCCGGATGGGAGGAAGGTTGGGAAGGCCCCGGCAAACGCGTCCGGTTCCGAGATTGTCCATTTTAAGATGGGAAAGACTGCCTACATCGGGGAGGGCGGCGAAAAGAAGGCTTCCCAAGAAAAACGCAAATCCCCAGAGGATTCCGAAAATCCACCGCTTCAGAATGTTTCTGGAGCCACGAAGTCCCACGATTCCCATGGCCAATCCCATCGCCCAAAGGATCTCTCGACCCAAGGACAACACAATCGCGCCTTTGCTTCCCGTGAACACGAACGTGAGCGGAAAGGTCCATAGAAACCACAGGCTGGCACCCAGGGAAAGGCGCACCAAGGCTGCGCCACGACCGCCTGGTTGTTCCTTTGGAGCCATTTTCCAAGCGGCCAACGGCAATAAAAGTTGTCCAGCTATTGCACACAGGTGCATGGAAGCGAGATACTTCCAGTTGAACTGGATCTGAAGTTCGTCCGGGACCGGCTCCAACCAAGCCAATCCTTGGACCAGAGCCCACCATCCAAAGGCCCAGGTGAAGGGGAAATGTGCCGGGTTGGTGAACCAGCTTGGACGGAGGACCCGAAGCGGTGCGTAGATAGGCTTATCTTTCTGCATCACCGCAGATTAGCAACTGTAAACAACCTTGTTCGGAGGATAAACGATGTCCGACCCCCAGAACGGCATCGAGGGGGCTGCCCGAGTCGATCGAAAAGAGGCGGAGTTGATCGTTCGCGGTTGGAACTTGTTGTTCAACCGATGCATCTCCTACACATACGAACATCCCTTGGTCCAAGAGACCATCCCCAGGGTTTGGGAATTGTTTCGCCAGGCGATCCAGCGCACGGGTTACCTGAACATCCAACTGATGGAAGCGATGTTTTTCGTCGATGGCGTGGATGTCATGTACGGGCTGAACAATCGCCGAGTTGCCGACCATTTGAGGCGTTACAAAGTTGAATCCGTGACCATGAGCGGGGAGTTCAGCCAGCATGATTTCTCCCTTTTGATCGATGCCTGTTCGCTGACCCATCCGGATCCGGCGAGCTTTTTGAAGTATTTCCAGGGACGCGGTGGTTCCCATTTCGAGGTCAACCAGATTTCGATGCGCGCGGTTCGCGGAGATGAAGTGATCGCGACCGCCTCCGCAGTGGGTTCAGGAAGCGGATCCACGGGGATTTTGGCCACCGAAATCGGTGCCGAACGGTTCGAAGACATTGTTTTGAAGGCCATGGTGGGGCGCTTGACCGCCCAAGAATTGGAAGGCAACGTCCTTTTGGCCCAGATGCTGGCCGACCCCCAGGCGATGGGCAAAGCCGCCATCCAAGGGACTTCCGGCGCCGCCCCTCAGGCGCGGGCTGCGGGAATGGGCCAGATGGTCCTCAATGTGTTGTCGCATTTCGCCACCCAACAAGCCAAGCAAGGTTTTTCTGTCGAGGAATTGCTGGCGGGAATCTACGCGATGCGCGGCGAGATGCTCTCGATGGTCAGGGCCCAAAAAGCGTTGGATGAAGGATTGGCTGAAGAGGAAGTCGAAGCCGCCACCGACCAAGCCTTTGATCAAACCGTCTGCCGCATCATTTTGGACGAATACAAATCCAGCAAAGGCAACCCCCGTCGGGTGGCCCATGTTTTGGGACGGGTGGTTCCCAGCAAGAAGGAATTGCGACGGATTTTGCCCAAGCTCAAGGAAACCCTTTTGGGATCCGGGTGCGACCTGCAAGAGTGGTACGGGCTGGTCAAAGATCTGTCCATCGTCGTCCACGGCGACAAAGCCTTGGAGGAACTCGCTTCGGCGGCCGTTGAATTCGGCGTGTCTCCCGACGAAATTTTGGCAGAGTTGCGCAAGGACCCGCGCGGTGCCGCCAAGCTTTTGGTGGTGGCCTCCGAAATCCGCCGTGCGGGCGGCGATCCCAGCAGTGATGCGGCTTTGCAGGCCTTGCTGGAATCGATGGATCAGGCCGGGCAGCACTTGGTCGACCAAGTGGGCGAGCAGACCGAGGACGTGGTCGGAGCGGTTCATTCCTACAACCGGCTGCAAACAGAAGTCCGGAAAGAATTGTTGGGTCGCGACCTGAACCAGGGCGTCAAAACCAATTTGATGCGCAAACTGGATTTGCGCGCCACCCGAACTCTGACCGATCTCAAGGCCAAGGTCTTGGCCAATCAGTTGCGCGACCCCGAGGCTTCGATCGACGCCAAAGCCGGAGCCCTGGGCGAATTGATCCAGGAAGAAGGCGAGATCGAAGGCATTTTGGAAATGGCCTTCAATTTGGTGGGAGCCGATGAACTGGTCCATCAAATCGGGCAGCAAATCGCCGAAAAGGTGCGCTTGCGCTTGCGCGAGGAACGCGAGCGGGCTGCTTCCCGCGAACTGCCTTCGGGAGTTTACCCCAAGGCCGTGGCCGAATTCTTTTTGCGTTATGAAACTCGTCGGGCTTCGCGCTATGGCGTGCCCTTTTCCGCCATGCTAATTTCCTTCCAAGGATTGCCCGAAGACCGGGAATCCCTGGAGGCGCATGGCCCCGAATTGCGTGGCCTATTCCACATCCTAGCTGGCGATCTTCGGACTTGCCTTCGCGAGGTTGACTTTGTGGGAAGCCTGGGGTTCAACCGGATTTTGGTGGTGTTGCCGATGACTGTAGAAGAAAGAGGGGTCGCTGTGGTGCGCAAGGTACGAGAACGATTGGGGCGCGAGGTGGCTTTGCCAAAGGGGGACCGGGTCTGGATCCGACCTCGGCTTGGGGTCACTTCGTTTGGACAGACGGAATCTGACGGAATGCGTGAAATTATGGCGCGGCTGTCACAGCATTGGCAGGAGGACATCTGATGGCAAACTTTTCTTGGAAGACCGAAAAGGCCGCAAAGGGCCTGGTACTTCTGAAACTGGATGGCGAAATGACTCTGGGAGCGCGCGAAGCCATGCGCGAGGCCTTCGAGTCGTTGGTTTCCGCAATCGAGACCGTGGCTGCAGTAGATTTTACCGATGTTCGCCTGGTTTCGTCGGGAGCCATCGGTGAACTGGTTCGTTGCCAGTCGCGGTTGACCGCGTCGGGTCGAACCTTCCACCTTGTCTGCCCGCCTGGTGACGTGTTGGAAACCCTCATGGTCGCCGACATGCATCGCTTGATACCACTCCATACGGATATTTCCTCCCTCGTGAAAGGACGCGCCCAGTGAAGGATCAGTTGCTCGAGGCCCGCATGGGCCTCCTCGAGACCCGCAATACGCTCGCCACCCGCAAGGCCACGATTGGCTTTGATGGGTTTTTGGATGAAATCATCCAAGCCGTGGACGTGCGCTCCGACAAGGACACTTACCAAGCCATTCCCACCATCGAGGCATTGGGCAAGCGGATTTTGTCGGCGGCGGGCAAAAGCGCCAACATCGAACTCGTCCCGATGCAGCAAAAGCTCGGCGGAAACGGGCCTTTGATGGCGTCCGCTTTGGGGTCTTTGGGACCCAAAATCGTTTGCGTGGGTTTGATGGGCAAACCTCTCCAGTCGGTTTTTGAAAAGCTTGCCCAAGATTTGCCGAACATCGAGATGATTTCCGCCGGCGACCCCGGCTACACCCAGGCCTTGGAATTCACCGACGGCAAACTGATGCTGGGCAAGCCCGGCACCATGCGCGACATGAATTGGACAAATCTTGACGCGGCTCTTGGGTCGCGCCGCGACGAAGTCTTGTTTGGCGGACAGTTGTTGGCCTGCACCAACTGGACCCAGCTGACGGAGATGACCCCGCTATTGGTCGAGATGGAGAAGGTTTTGCCCGTCTCGCCCGATCTCACCATTTTCTTCGATCTTGCCGATCCGGAAAAGCGCCCCAAGCAAGACCTGCTGGAAGTGCTGAACCTGATGAGCAAGATCCAGAAGAAGGCCAAGGTGGTTTTGGGAGTGAACCTGCGCGAGGCCGAACAGGTGTCGGCGGTGCTGGGAATTTCGGATGTCCCTGAAGATTCCGTGGAAGGCGGCATCGCCGCTTCCAAGCTGATCGTCGACAAGATGGCGATCCACGGCGTGGTGATCCACATGGTCGCTTACGCCTCGGCGGCGGTCGGCGGTGTGCTGGCCGGCGTGCCTGGACCATTTTGCGCCAAACCGGTTTTGACTACCGGCGCCGGTGACCACTTCAATGGCGGATTCACGGCAGGGTACCTGGCGGGGCTTTCGTTGGAGCAATGTCTTTGGACCGGGGTGTGCACCTCGGGAACCTATGTGCGGATCGGGCGCAGCCCGAGTTTTGATGAACTGGTTGGTTTTGAACAGGATTGGGCCGACGGCAAGTTGGCCGATTGCCCGCCTCCGGGCTAAAATTCCAACTTCCGGTAACCGAAGCCCTCTCGTCCCCACCGCGGATGAGGGGGCTTTGTCGTTTTATGTCACAATCCGATTATTTGTCAACAAATGAACGATTTTGTAACATCTTGTTGCTCCCTTCACACGGTTGTGTCCGTCACGAAGTGTGGCAAAACTTCGTTGGCACAACATTGGCGATAGGGAATCAACGGCAAAACGCCAGTCCAACGTAAACAAATCCGAGGAGGAGTCGATGCTCCATTCAACCACCCGTCTTGCACTAGCAGGAATTGCAACTCTTGTTACAGCTTCCGTGGTCCAGGCGTACGATGAATATGGAACCGTTGCCGCAAAGAAACTAGAAGCGGACATTTACACGACGTATCAGGCTGGGACCGGTGGCTACGATCCCGATGGAACGAAACAATCCATCGATGGGAGCCCGGCGGTCAATTTTCCCACCTTGCAGTTGAAGTACGGGATCATCGACGGCCTGGATGTGGAAGTCGTGATTCCTTACGTCATCGCGAACAAGGATGCGGGAGACGTCAGCGGTCTTTCCAAGCCCCAATTGGATTTCAAGTATGTGGCGCCCATCGGGTTTGGAGGATTGGTTGGGATCGATCTTCCCCTGGGAAGCAAGGATATCGTCGGAGAAAATCCGGTTGCGGCTTTGCGCGTGGGGGCGATTTCTGCCAAGACGATCGACAAATTGGTGCTCAACGGTTGGTTGA
>CAIKAA010000082.1 GCA_903825275.1 uncultured Fibrobacterota bacterium
ATCCGAGTAAACACAAGATACAGGTTCTGGCAAGAAAAATTTCGTCCGAGTCGAAAATCCAACTTTTTAGCAGCGAAAAGGATTATTTTTCTTTCTGTCGGTGATTACAACGAGAGTGCGCGGTGTGTGAAGGTAGCTTTCAGCACACATGAGCATTCGAATCGCGTTTCATGGCAATCGGACGTGGAAGATCGGGAATCTGCCGGATCTGCGAAAAGTGGCTCTCTCCGTCCTTCACGGCGAGGGCGCGACCGGTCCTGTGGACATCGTGTTCCACTCCCCCACGGAACAGAGGGCCTTGAATCTGCTTTGGCGGAAATTGGACCGAACCACCGACGTCTTGAGTTTTCCCTACGGCGAGCCCGAACTGTATGGCGAACTGTACATCGATCCGGTCCTGGCCGCCGAGCAAGCCATCCGCTACAAGCACGATTTGCACCGCGAACTGCGGCGCTTGATCGTCCACGGCTGTCTGCACCTGTGCGGACACGACCACCACACCACCGCCGAACGGGTTCGGATGCGTGCGCTGGAGCGCCAATACGATCCAAAGGAGCGAGCTTGATCCTTCCTTTGGTCACGGCCTGGATCGGACTGTTGTTTTCGGCCCATTTCTCGACCGTGAGAACCGTTCTGGGTCTGCTCAAACGACCAGGTTATCTTCCGCCCGACGGCTGGCAACACCTAAGTCGACGCACCAAAATCCTCCTGGAGGACCCCGCCTTTCCCGTCGCGGTCAGCTTGGGCAGGTCGTTGGGAACGCTGATGTTCGTGTTGGGAGGATGGAACGCCTTGTTCGAGCACACCCAGCCGCCCTTGGCTCCCGCCATCGCCGCAGGGATGGGACTATTGCTGTCGCTTTACTTGTTGGGCGACTTTTTCCCAAGACTGGCCGCCCGGCTTCGCACCGAGAGGATTCTGCCGTTCTCGTTGCGTCTCCAAGAAATGCTCTCGCCGCTCTTTTATCCGTTCGCCGCGCCGGTGGTCCGGTTGCGCCGCCAGCTGGAGGCTTGGCTTGGATGGGATGGGCGCTTCGAGTTTCTCAACGAGGAAGAACGCGCCAAGGTCTCCCGCCAATCAGAACATGTCACCGACCCTTCGGCCGTCGAGCACCAGATCATTCGGGCGGCGCTGGACCTGGGCGAAACCCGGGTCCACGAGATCCTGACCCCCCGGCTGCAAGTCGTCGCCATCTCGGTCGAAGCCAATCACGCCGAAATCATCGAGGTGCTTCGCGCCAGCAAATATTCCCGACTCCCCATTTATGACGGGGATTTGGACCACATGGTGGGCACCCTGCACGCCAAGGATCTGGTGGGATTGGAGGAATTCCCTTGGGATCTGCAAAAGTTGATGCGTCCCGTCGTCCACGTCCCGGAATCCCAATTGGTGTCGGATCTCTTGCGGGTGTTGCGCACTCGCCAGACCCACATCGCCGTGGTCATCGACGAACACGGGGCGATGTCGGGAATTGTCACCCTAGAAGACGCCTTGGAAGAGATCGTCGGGGAAATCCGGGACGAAACCGACGAAGAAGAGCCTTTGCTGAAGTCCCTCGGCGACGGAGAATTTTTGGCGGCGGGCCATGCCCGGATCGACCAGATCCAAAACGCCCTGGGCCGAGATCTTCCTCCCCTTCCCTCGCCTCCAAATGATGTCGAGGTCGACACCCTCGCGGGCTTGTTCCTGGCCATGGCAGGCCGTCTCCCAAAAGTGGGGGCGGTGGTGAGGCACCGAGGCTGGGAGATGACCGCTCTGGAGTTCGACGGCAACCGAATCAGCCGAATTCGCCTGCTACACACACCAAATTCTGTCCTAAATCATGACTTCGACGCCTCGGACGAGGTGGGTAGCCAAACCTCTCGCCAAGCGGTGATGCCCTAAAGTCCGGAGTCGAGATTCAAGCATCCAACTCTCGGCGAACACTTTCTGACGAAGGATGATCGAGCTTGGCCAAGTCGCGTGGACCCCCCGAGAACAAAATCTGTCCCCCTAAATTCCCTGGACCCAGGCCTAACTCGACGACGTGATCGCAACGAGCCATCAGAACCGGATCGTGGGTGATGGCGACCACGGTTCCGCCCGCAGCAACCAGATCGTCGAAAATCTTCCCCAACCGAATCGTATCCAGAGGATGGAGACCTCGGGATGGCTCGTCCAAGATCCACATCGTGCGTTTGCGCAAATGACCGCCCACCGAAGAGGCCAACCGCAACCGCAAGGCCTCGCCCCCCGAAAGGGAATCACTGCGCCGCCCCAGCGACAAATGCCCCAATCCCGCATCGCACAGTCGTTTGGAAAGCGCTCCCAGTTTGGGATGGTTTTCGAACAAGGTTTTGGCCTGATCCAGGGGCAACGCCAGAACGTCGGCGATCGACAAACCCTTCCAGCGCACCGACAAGGTTTGGGGATCGAAACGCGCCCCTAGGCATCGCGAACAGGGCACCCAGGCGTCGGGCAACAAATGCAACTCGACCTTTTCTTCCCCGATGCCTTCGCAAGTCTCGCACCGACCGCCGCGGGCGTTGGGCGAAAATCGCGAGGCGGTCCATCCGCGCACCTTCGAATCCCCCAGCGCGGCATACAAGGCTCGAAGATCCTCCAGCATCCCCGAAAGGGTCGCCACGGTCGATCGCACAGAACGCACCCATTCGCCACCAGGCTCGACCACGGAAACGTCGTGCAAGAGTCCGTCCACCTCCAGGCGGGCAAAGGGAAGGGGATCACCCTTGTTGGACAACCTTTGCGAAAGCGCCAACGCCAAGGTATCCAGGATCAGCGAGCTCTTTCCGGATCCCGAAACGCCGGTCACCATGGTCAATCCCCCCAACGGGAGCTCCAACTTCACGCCCTTGAGGTTTCGTCCCGTGGCTCCGTCCAGCACAAGCTGCCCTTGGGCCGTCAGCGGGTTGCGCGGTGCCGGTCGAGCTTTTCCGGAAAGCCAACGTCCACAAGGAGAATCTGTCTTTTCCAAATCTTCTGGTGGGCCGCTATACAGAATTCGCCCCCCCGCTTGGCCCGGACCTGGACCCGTTTCGAGAACCCAATCCGACCGGGTCAAGGATTGAAGGTCGTGCTCGACCACCACCAACGTCGCCCCACGGTCGCGCAATTTTGCCAAAAGGTCGTGCACCCGAGGCAGATCGCGGGGATGAAGCCCGGTCGTCGGCTCGTCCAGAACATAGGCCAGACCGGACAACGGTGCCCCGACCAATGCTCCTAGGCGGGACCGGCGCTCCTCTCCCTGGGAGAGCGACCCAGCGTACCGCCCCAAGGGCAAGTAGCCCAGCCCCAATTCATCCAAAACTTCGAGTCGCCGACAGATTTCGTCCACCAGCTCGGCACAAGGCCCCAAGGAAAGATTTTGCCAGATTCCCTTTTGGACGATTTGGAGGGCTTGGGAGACCTCCAAATCCAGCCATTCGGGCAACGACCACCCCGCGATCCGAAACCATCCGGATTCTTCGCGCAAACCACTGCCCGAACAGGCGACACAAAGGTCTTTTTCGCCCTTGCCCGATCCTTTGCAAACCAGACAGGCCCCGTAGGCGCTGCGGCGCGAGAACAGAGCGGGGGATGCTTTCGGGGCGGTGCGTCCCGTGGCCAGGCACCGAGGCAGACCGGAGACGGAGACGGTGCGGCCCGATCCGCTCTCTCCGATTTCCAGGGAACACAGATCATGACCCAGCCGGTAGGCGGCAAGGATCGCCTCGGACAAGCGCAGCTGATGCTTGTCCTCCAGGCGCAATCGATCCACAACGATCCGCAAATCGTCCACCGCGGCACCGGGTTCGAGTTGTCCCAGTTCGACCGATTCGCTCCCGACCACGCCGCGCACGAATCCCCGTCGCACCCAAGTTTCGGGAAGAGTGTCGCTGGGCCGGAAAAGAACCTGGATTTTTTCGCCAGGGAATTCGCCCAAGAATTTGGCGGCCGCATCGGGTGCCGAAATTCCCAACATCGGCTGTTGGGAAAAGGGCGAGACAGGAATGGCGCACGCCGCCCACAGCGCCACCAGAGGCTCGTGCAAGCCCGATAGAGTCGCCAAGGTCGACCACGCGCCCACCTCGGGCGATTCCTGTCGTAGGGCGGCTGTGGGCACCAGACCGGTCGCGCTGTCCAGGGGAGGCCGCGCCATGGCTTCGGAAAGATTTCTTCGCCAGGCGGGAAGCGTGGAAAGCCAACGACGCTCGGCTTCGGCGTGAAGGGTATGGAAAACGAGACTCGTCTTGCCGGAACCGGAAACCCCACAGACCGAGGTCCATTGGCCGACCTCGAAGGCGGCATCGACATGGGCTAGGTTGTGGGTCCTGACCCCGCGAAGGACCATCCTGGGCCCTTGTGCCATCGAACCGGTCAGCTCTTCGAGTCCAACAGCTTGCGCACGCGGCGCACCAGGTCCATTCGATCAAAGGGCTTGGTCACATAATCGGCGGCACCCATCACATGCAAGCCCACCATCAAGTCGATGGGCTTGTTGCGGCTGGTCAAAAACACGAAGGGCACCTTTTCCATCCCAGGGACTTCGCGGAGGGCTCGGAAGACTTGATGGCCATCCATTCCAGGCATCACAAGATCTGTCAAGATAAGTTCCGGGACGAAATCCTTCGCGGCGGTCACCGCAAGCTCGGGCGCCAATTCCACACGGACTTCATGACCATCGGCTTCCAAGACCAATTGGATCACATTGGCCATATCCTCTTCGTCGTCAACTACTAGGATGCGCGCCACCTATAACCCCCCTGTGGATGAATTCTGCCGCAATTCGGCCACCAACCAGCCCCAGGAATGCCGGGCGGCATACCCTCCCAGGCCTGCACCAATCAAATCAAAAGGCAGCGGCAACCACCACCAGCCCACAGCCATCGCCACAATGAGGTGGGCCACGCCGCCGACCAAGATCAGGATGGAGGCGACGGGAAACAGCGCGATCGGCCCGACATCGTCGCGCATGGCGCGCCCCAATCGGACGGACAGCCGCCAAACCACCAACAGCAAGGCCGCCAAGGCGGCATGCCAAAGAAAGGAACCGTAGGGAATCACTTGTTGGGCCCCATCATGACAAACCAGAGCAGGAAGGTCCCCACGGCTAGGAACATGGCGCCAACCAAGGTGAAGAGGTCCCCCACCAACAGCGGCAGGGGAAGCGCCGACAAAATTTGACCAACCAATCCAAATCCCGCGCCCAAGGCGATCAACCACGCTTGGGGACTTTCGCCAAATTTGCGCCGATAGAAGACGCCGATGGCGACTCCGACCAGAGCCAATGCCGAAAGCAGGCACGCAGCCAGGATGGGCAGGAGGATACTCATCGCTTGCGTCCGAACGCCTCCACAAAGGCCTGGGCCCGGCTCTTGCGCGGCGCACCGCCCAGAATCCCCTCTTGGCCGTCGAACTTGTCTTCGATCACGATCCCGCCATTGGCGATGCGGTAGCGACGGATGTCGGTGGCATGGGCCGAACCGCGCATTTTCAGGACCAGCATGGCCTTGGAAACCGCGCTGTCCAGCTCGACGTAACGCAACACGATGAAGGAATCGACGACGAAGGGAGATCGGCTGATCGAATTGGTGTCCCCCAAAATGTTCCCGTTTTCACGCAGGAAGATCGCGGTGCAGCCTTCCCGCTTGAACGCCGACACCAGCCGGAACTCGATGTCGCGCAGTTGGAAGGCATCGTCGGTCAAAAACTCGAAATGACTTAGGCTGTCCACCACCACGCGGCGGATGCAGAACTCCTCGATTTCCCGTTCCAGATCGCCGTTGACTTCTTCCAAGCTTTGGAGAAGCTCCATCGGGGTCGTGAAGCGGATCCGCAACCGGCCATCGGCCTCGAATTGGCGAAGATCCCAACCCATGCGGGCGGCATCCGCGTAAAGCTGTGCCGGAAATTCTTCGAAGGTAACGTAAAGCCCAGCCTCGCCGCGATCGACGATTCCTTTGACCAAAAACTGGAGACCAAGGGTTGTTTTGCCTGTCCCTGGCGCGCCTTCCACCAGGTTCGCCGAACGCTCGACGAACCCACCGCCAGTCATGCGGTCCAGTCCTTCGATTCCCGTGGCGATTCTTGTCAAGGGCATCACAGCCTCCCGGTGGATCTAAACAAGCGACGAATCACGGCCTTCTGGGCGTGCAAACGATTTTCCGCTTCATCGAAGCATACCGCTTTTTCCCCATCCATGACCAGATCGGTGATTTCTTCTCCGCGATGGGCGGGAAGACAATGGCTGACCAACGCTTGGGAGCCCGCGATCTCCAGCAGCTCCGAGTTGATCTGGTAAGGGAGGAAATGGCTGACTTTCTCGCCTTTTTGGCCTTCCTGGCCCATGGACACCCAAACATCCGAATACAAAAAATCGGCCCCGCGGACCGCTTCCTTTGGGTCGTGGATGGTTTCGAAACGTGTTCCCCGGCGATGGAACTCGGGAACGACCTGGCGAACAAACGACTCGGGCAGTTCAAATCCTGGTGGGCAAGCCAACACGAAATTCATCGCACAAAGGGCCGCCAATTCCGCCAGCGAGCGCGCCACGTTGTTGCCATCGCCCACAAAAACCACGGTGAGTCCCTGGAGATCTCCTCGGTGTTCCCGAGCGGTCAGTCCAAACGCCAGCGCCTGACAAGGATGGGAAATATCGGTCAGGGCGTTGATGACAGGAATTTTCGCGAGCTTGGCAAGACTCTCCACCAATTCATGGGAATAGGTGCGGCAAACCAGCACGTCGAGCCACCGCTCGAGATTGCGCGCCACATCGGCAAGGCTCTCGCGCTTCCCGATCCCAATCGAGCCTGCGTCCAAATGGAGCGCCTGCCCACCTTTTTGGTTCATCGCGACTTCGAAGGTGACCCGAGTTCGCAGCGAGGGCTTCTCGAAGTAGAGCGCTGCCGTGCGACCCGCGAATTCGGTGTCAGGCCCGTTCTGGCGCAGACGCGCCTTCTGAATTGCGGCATCGGCCAGCAATTCTTGAACAGCCTGCTCGCCCAACGGCAAGAGATCGATGAGGTCTTTCTGGAGATTCATATCGCCCCGGATACACAGAGGAAAGAAGGGAAGATAATCAATCGCCTCCCAAGGACGGAAATTGCGCCACGCGATACGTCTCGTTCGTCCTCATGACTCCACTTTACCTTTCCGTTCATGGAAGATGCAACACCTACGTCGAGGATCATTCTTGTCGAGCCGGAAACACCTGAAAACGTGGGGTTTGTGGCTCGTGCCATGGCGTGTTTCGGGTGGAGCCAGCTCGCCATCGTGGGGAAACGCCCCGATCGG
>CAIKAA010000083.1 GCA_903825275.1 uncultured Fibrobacterota bacterium
CATGGGCATGAGCTACGAAGATTATAGCGTGGTCGGGTACCTTGATTCCCTCCGCAATTGGATGGGACGCCAGGTCGCCGCCAACCCGAACACCAAGTGGCGTGTGGCTTTCTTCCACAAGACCATGTATACTGGCAGCTCCAGTCACCAGTCCGATGCCGATGGCAAGGTCGTTCGCGACTCGATGGCTCCGTTGTTTGACAGCCTCCACATCAGCTTGGCTCTCCAGGGTCACGACCACGTCTATGAAGTCATGGGACCCATCAAGAACAAGGCTCTCGTCGCAGGATCTGTCACAGGCCAGACAGCCGTTCCTGTCGATGCCCGTGCCAACCTCACCGGAAAACTCGGCGGAACCTTCGACGTGGCCAATGGCACCCTCTACTTCCTGGACAACTCCGCAGGCAAGAAGAAGTACGAACCTCGCAGCAAGCTGGCAATGGATACCGTGGAAGCGGGATTGGGCATCACCAACTACTTCAGTTTCTTCACGGGTCGTTTTGGTCAGACCGGCGAGCCAACCTTCAGTGAAGTCAAGGTTTCGACGGATTCCATCAACATCAGCACCTACACGGTGAGCGATGCCGGAACGGCAACCCTGTTCGATGCCTTCAAGGTCGTTCGTGGGTCGTCAACTTCTGTCAAGGGTGCGATGGGACAACGGATGCTGCATGCCGCCTTTGGCCCAATGGGTCATCCATTGATCGTCGCAGGCAATGTGGCCGGGATCGAGATGAAGATCAAGGTTTATTCGTTGAACGGCAGCCGGATCGCCGAGCATTCCTCCAAGGAAGCAAGCACTCTGATCAACCTGCCTTCCCTCTCCAAAGGCGTGTACTTCGTCCATGTGAAGGTCGAGGGCGCCACCACGACATTCAAGGTTTCGAAGAACTAAAAGCGGTTCTTAAAACCGTTTACCCGGGCCCTGCAACCAAGGTTGCAGGGCCTTTTGTTGTGCGACGTTCAGAAAAGCCTTGGCGCATCCTGGAGTTGCCGCGCCTTAAGGGTCGAAGGTCCTCGCTTGTGCCGATAGTTTCACTCCGGTCCGACCAAAAATCCTATCGGTTGGGAATTGGCTTCGATCGCCACAACAGTCCCAATGCTCCCAAGGCCGCCACCCAAAACCATCCCTCCAGCCAGCCTCCGTAGCGTCCATAAAAGGAGATCGCGCCTTCGGGGACGTTGGCGACCACGGTGGTGTCGGCCATCATTTCGGTTTGGGCTAAGACGACTCCTCGAGGATCGGTGACCCCCGAGATCCCGGTGTTGGCGGCACGGACCAGCGACATGCCGTTTTCCACGGCGTGGAAACGGTGGATGTTCCAATGTTGGCGTGGACCCAGAGAATTTCCAAACCAGCCGTCATTGGTGATCACCACCATCGCTTTGGCGCCTTTTTGAGCGGCCTGGCGCACAAAATCGGCATGGATCTGCTCAAAGCAAATGGCTGGGGACCAGGGAAGACCGGAATTCCAAACAGCGAGCGTGTCTCCGCTGGAGAATCCGCTTTGGCCCAGTTTCACCTTGTTCAGGGCGGGAAGGATGTTGTCAAACGGCAAGTGTTCGCTAAAAGGAACTAGACGGATTTTGTCGTACCTGACGGGCGCCTTGTGGGGTCGCAGAAAAAACGCCGAATTCAAAACCCTCGCTCCGTTGGGAACCATTGGGTTCGGCACCGCCTCCAGGGCACCAAGGACCACATCCGCTTTGGAAGTGTCGGACAGCATCAGAAAACGGGCGGCTATTTCAGGGCGCCAGGTCCAAAAATCGGGGAGAGCGGTTTCGGGCAACACCCACAGGTCGACCTTCCCCGAAACTTTGGAAACCGTTCGAAACGTCTTGTCCATCACCGCCTGGAAATAGGCCTCGTCCCATTTGTCGGTTTGGGAAACCGCAGGTTGGATCAAGGCGACCCTCATCCGTCCAGGGCCCACGGAGGGTGCGAGCCGGACCGATCCGGCGACCACCCAAATTCCCCAGAACACGATCGGAGCAATCAGCCATTTTTTGTCAAGAGTTCGCGTTTGGCATTGGTGGAGCAAAGCGGCGGTCGCAGCAATGAAAAATCCGGTCCCATAAACTCCAAAAATCGACACGCCCTGGAGTAGGGGAAGATTCGCTCCAAAGTCGTACCCAATGTGCAGCCAGGGAAACGACATCTGTCCCAAACCGCGAGCCAGCTCGATGCCCGTGAACAGGAAAGGCCAAGCCCACACCCGGTTGCGTCGCAAGCACTGGACCCAAAGCGCTGCCCAAAGTGCCTGGAATGCCGACAGGTAGGCGAACAGCAGCAAAAGTCCCAGCGCGATGGTCACCGGAGGACCGACCTTCATCACGTCCTTGATCCAATGAAGGGTGGCTAAATGAAAAACGTAACCGGATAGGAAGGCGGCCCAAGCAGCCTGTTTGGGGGTTTTGGGACCCAGCCAAATCAAGATCGCCGCCAAAACCAAGGGGACGAGGGGGCCAGCGGGAAGTGGGGGAACACAAAGGGCTAGGGCCAAACCGGCAAGGACGATGGTCCCGGCCTCGCGAATCTTTGGGCTCATCCCTTGCCTTGGGGATGGAACATCACGACAAATTCCCCGCGGGGCTCTTTGGGAAGTTTTTCCAACAACTCGGCGCCGGTTCCGATCAAATACTCTTCATGGAGTTTGGTGAGTTCGCGCGCCAAAACCACCTTGACGGTGGGGTAGACCGCCGCGAAGTCTTCGCAAACCGCCCGGACCTGGTAGGGACTGCAGTAGTAGATCAAGGTCCGATCTTCGCTAGCCACAGCTTCCAGGCGGCGGCGGCGTTCGCCGGCTTTGCGTGGGAGGAAACCTTCGAAAGCGAATCGGTCGGTCGGAAGTCCCGAAGCCACGACGGCCGCCAGCATGGCGCTCGCACCGGGGGCGGTGGAGACAGGAACGTCCTCGCGGCGGCAAGCGCGCACCAGGAAAAACGCCTCGTCCGACACCCCGGGAGTTCCCGCGTCGCAAATCACCGCGAAGGATTCCCCCGATTTCAACCGGGAGACGATTTCCGGGGTCCGGCGCTCCTTGTTGTGGTCGTGGTAGGGACTGGTCCGGACCTTGATCCCGTGATGGGACAAAAGTCGGGACGAATGCCGGGTGTCTTCGCAAAGGACCTCGTTGACGGTCTTCAAAACCTCGAGGGCGCGAAGGGTGATGTCGGAAAGATTTCCGATCGGAGTACTTACAACATAGAGCGTGCCGTGATCCACTGGGGAAGAGTATACTTGCGGCATGAAACTGACAATTGCCAGAATCGACGATCTTTCCATTTTTCGCATCGGTGGCAAGGTTGGCTGGGAAAGTTCTCGGCTTTTGGACCGGGAAGTGCGCCTAGCTGTTGAAGGCAATACGAAATTTCTCGTCTTTGACCTTGACGAAATCGAATTTCTGAGTTCGGGGGCGATCGGAGTGTTGGTGTACCACCTGCGCAAGCTCCAAGGTGGAAATGGCGACATCTTCGTGGTGACCTCCAATCAATACGTGATGTATTTGTTTCGAACCATCGGGTTCCATCGCGTCTTCGATGGCAAGATCTTTTCGAAGTACGAGGAATTGGCGGCCAAATTGGAGGACCGCGGGATCGCGTTTTCCCCACCGGAAGCGGAAGCTTGGCGATTGGTCGAAGTCCGCAACGAAGAAGACGATGAACGCTCCCACCGCGAGGAAAATCCGTGAGTCGTCCGGTACTCGCGCCGTTGTTCCCGGTGCCTAAATTGGTCGAACGTCCCTGGGGAGGTTCGGCCCTGCGGGCCTGGGGCAGAAATTGTCTAGATAGTTTCCGGATTGGGGAAAGCTGGGAACTGGGGGCTATCGCCGACTGCGATTCGCTGTTGGAAGGCTGCCAATTCTCCCGCCTTTCCGAGGCCGCAGCCTACGAGGACGGGAAATGGCTGGGTGTGAGTGGCAAGGGCTTTCCGCTTCTTGTCAAGCTGATCGACGCCCACGAGACTCTTTCGCTCCAAGTTCACCCCAAAACCGATGGGCCGGGTTTTCAGGCCAAGAACGAATGCTGGGTGGTTTTGGAAGCCCCCAAGGATGCGTTTCTCTATGCGGGAACTTCCCAAGATCTCCCCAAACCGGAATTGATGGCTCGCCTGTCTCAGGGAGATGTCTCGGTCTTGGCCAAACTCCCGGTGGCCGCAGGGGACGTGGTCCTGATTCCTGCGGGAACCATTCACGCCATAACAGCAGGTCTGGTCATCGCCGAAATCCAGCAGTCTTCCGACACCACCTATCGCATGTACGATTGGGGCCGCGTCGGATTGGATGGCAAGCCGCGCGAACTCCACCTGGCCCAATCCGAGGCTTGTTTGGACCCCGTGCCGAATCCCGGTCTCAAGCCGGTGCCGATCGCGATCGACCCCGGTCGCGAACTGCTTTGCGCCACCCCCTGGTTCGCCATCAGCCGGTTGCGCCCGGGCAAAGGCGAACCCATCGAAGTTCTGGATGGCTTCCGGATCCTGATGGTTTTGGAAGGTCCGGTCGAGCTGGTTTGGGAAGGCGGACGAAAGAGCTTGGAGCGCGGGCGCACGGTCCTGCTCCCGGCGGGTTTGCGCGTGCACGTTGCGGGCGGATTGCTTTTGGAATCTTGGGTCCCCAACTGGGATCGCGACATTTTGGGCCCGATCCTTTGCACAGGAAGGTCGGCAGACGATGCCTTGTCCCTCGCGGCGGGCACGTACTACCCTTGAATCCCGACCAATCTGCCGAGCTTTTGGACCATGTAGACGACCAAGATTTGGTGATCGGACAAATTCCCCGCTCGCAGGCACACGCCGATGGATCGTGGCACCGAGCCGTCCATGTGATCGTGTGGAATGCCCCCGGACAAATTCTGCTCCAAAAACGCGCGGCTGCCAAAGCCAGCTTCCCAGGGTTTTGGGACACTTCGGTGGGGGGGCATGTCGGGGCGGGAGAGACCTACCTCGCCACCGCCCTTCGAGAATGCGCGGAAGAACTCGGAATCGAAATTTCGGAACAGAATCTGTCACGGATCGGAAAACACCCCTTCGACGAAATGGCAACCGATCGGGAATGGGTTGAAAGTTTCGCCTTGGTGTGTGAAGGACCGTTTTTCCCCGATCCGGCCGAAGTCGAACTCGTCCAGTGGTTTACCGCGAAAGAGGTCGAGGCACTGATTTCCCAGGGGAGTGTGACTCCGCATTTTGTTTTGCAGTGGCGACGGGAGCTTGGGGCCATGACAATCGCCCGCTCCTGACGGCTTCGAAGGCGCACAAGGCAGCCGTCACCGCCACGTTCAGGCTGTCCACCCCGGGCGCCAGCGGGACCGAAAGGGTTTCGTCGAGGGCGTTTTTCACCGTCGGTCGCATTCCATCGGTTTCGTTCCCCATGACAAAAACCGTCTTTTCGGCAAGCTCGTGTCCGAACAACGGCCTTTGGCCTTGGGCGTCCAGGCCGTAGACCCAATAGCCGGCTTTCTTCAAAACCTCCAGGGCCGTGACCAATTTTCCCACTCGCACCAAGGTCAGCCGGTTTCCATAACCCGCCGAGGCTTCCAAGAAGGCCTGACCCGGCAGCGCTCCGCCTTTGGACGGAATCAGAACCACCGGGCATCCCGCCGCCACCAAGGTTCGGGCGATCATTCCCAGGTTGCGGGGATTTTCCACGCCATCCAACGCAAAAACCACCTTGCGATCCGACTCCGGCAATTCCAACAATTGGCTGAATTCCAGGATAGGGAGGTCCGAGCGCTTCGCGACCACGCCTTGGTGTTCCGCCGTTTTGGACAGGGAGGCGAGTTTCGCGTCGGGAGCGTGCTGGACGTCGATCCCGCGCTCCTTGCAGATCGATTCGAATTCCTTGCGCTGGTCCGCCGGGAGCCGGGGCGAGATCCAAACGCGCAGCACCGCCCTTTGGGAATGGAGGAGTTCTTCGACCGGTCTACGGCCATAAATCCAATCGTCGCCAGATGAAAGAGGATGCCAATCCATTTTGCAAAGAGTAAGATGAAATTTGTCAATGAACCCAATGAATCCGGTGCAAACTGTGCTTGTCGCCGATGATGACCCTGCCATCCATGCGGTTTTTCGTCGCCTGTTGAAGCCGATGGGTGTCCGACTTGTGTCTTGTCTGGATGGCGATTCGGTGGAAAGCCGGGCCCAGGAAGAGCACCCGGACCTGGTGTTTTTGGATGTCCTGATGCCTGGACAGGATGGCACCGACGTATGCCGTCAACTTCGCAAGGCCTCGCAAACAGCCCTGGTTCCCATCCTCATGCTCTCGGCGAGCGGGGATCTGGACGATCGTTTGAAGGGGCTGGATGCCGGGGCCAACGATTACATCGTCAAGCCCATCGAGCTGGCCGAAGTCATCGCCAAGGTGCGCACCTACCTCGAACTTTCCCGAATGCAGAAAAAGCTGATCGAAGTCGAACGGCGTCAGGCGGTCACCGGACTCCTGCGGGGATTGGCCCACCAGTTCAACAATATTTTGTGCGGAATTTCGGGGACGGCCCAGGTGATGGATTTGCGGGTTGCCGCAGACAGTCCCATCAAGGAACAATGCCGGACGATCGTCCAGTACAGCCATCGAGCGGCAACAATCTCGCAGCAATTGTTGGTTTTGGCGGGTGCCCGGCGGGACAGTGGGGAATCCACGGTGACCGACCTTTTGGAAACCGCAAGTTCCGCCTGGGAAGCTTCCATGTCGGGAACCGTCCGCATCCACAAGTTGGAGATGAAGTGCTCCGTTCCCTCGTTCGTCCGCTTGCGGATGGGGGCCGCCGATCTGCAATCTGCCCTGTTCCATCTGATGCAAAATGCCGTCCGAGCCATGCAGGAGGGAGGCGATGTCCGACTCGACATGTGGCTTGAGGGAACTTTCGCCCATTTGGAATTGGCTGACGCGGGTCGTGGCATGACACAGGAAGAACAAGCCAAAGCGCTTGAACCCTTCTACCAAAACTGGGATCGCCCTTCCGACGCGGGATTGGGCCTGCCATTTGTGCGAGCCTTGGCCGAAGAGGTCGGCGGATTTTTGGAATTGGCCTCCCACATGGGGAAGGGGACAAGGGTCACGTTGAAGATTCCCGTCGCATGATGCACCTCGATTCTAATTTTTCCGCCCTATGAACATGGCCCATCGCTCCATGCCCGTTTTCGAAATTCCTGAATTGGACCGCCAGCACCGGTCGATCCTGGATGGCTTGCAGTTTTTGCGCGAGGCGCCTCGTCTGCGTGAATCCGATGTGGCCGAATTGCACCGATGCCTGGCTGAAATCAAAGCGCATTTTGCCTGGGAAGAATCTGAACTGGACCGGGTGGGGTATCCGGACAAAATCCGTCACAAGGTCGATCATGAGCGCCAAGTCGCCAATCTCGAAGACCTGCTCAAGTATGTCGACGAAGGCCACGAGCGATTGGACGAGGATTTTTTCCAAGCCTGTCTGGCCTGGACCGAACGTCACATCCGCTCGATGGATGCCGATTTCGTCTTGTTCCTGAAACAGCGCGAATGCTGGGATCTGCAACAAGAGCTGAGAGCCTGGGAATACGAAGAGCACTTGCAATCCATTTGAATTCCTACGGGGCTTTCTGACCTATAAACCATTTTGGCGCGAGGTGGGAATGCAGGACAACACCGGAGATTCCTTGCTGCCCATTGGGGTGTCCGACGGATTGAATGCGGTTGTTGGTCGGTTCAAAGGCTGATCCTCGATCGTTGTCCCGCGAAAAACGGCTCCGATTTCCCGTACCCAACTGAAACGATTCTGCGGAAAATCCAAGCGATCTTCCGAGCTTGACAAACTGGAACAGAGCCCTCTCAAGCGAGCTCGATTTTCCTCAATCCTCGAGGACCGCCAATTCGATTTTGGCACATCCGCAAAGCGCCTTGATGCCGTTGCGTTCCTCTAACAGTCGGTCGATGGCCGTGTCGGCGTAAACCTGTTCCATTTTCAGTAGAGCGTCTTCCAGCGTGCCGTGGAGCATGCAAAGTCCGTCCTTGTGTTCGGGAATCCGCAAGGGACAGGACCGGATGTGGTGAAGCGGCTCCACCGCCGAGATCACATCCAGGACCGAAAAGCTGGAGGCTCGCCGGACCAAGGTGAAACCACCGTGCAGGCCACGCTGGCTGGATACCAGTCCGACACGGGTGAGGGATTGCATCACTTTCGAAAGATATGGCACTGGCACATTGGTTCGTTCGGCAATGTTCGCCGCCGTCTGCGGGACGGGGTGGGTCTGTGCCAGGTGGACGATTGCGCGCAGCGCGTACTCGGCGGTCTGGGAAATCATCTTTCCTCCGTGGTGGCGGCTGGTGATAGATAGATAACCAGATGAAAAAATCTGTAAAGGGGGAGCGCGGAAAAATCTGTCGAGTTCCGTGAATCTCTTCAAGTCAGCTTCCCCGAAAGCCTGTCCCTTCGACAGGCCCTTGGCACCGAAGGTGCCCCCAGCCAATTTCAAACCATGGCGGTCGACCAGGATCAGGTGAACCTCAGGGCATCGCCTGAGGTTCACCTGATCTTTTTGAAGCGATGTACTGCCCGCCGAAGTGGGCTCATCGAAGGGTGGTTTGTTCGCGACCGTCTCCCCATAGGACCACCTTCGCGAGATTCAATGTCCCAGATGGTACGGCAAACCCAAGATCTGGGTGTGGGCGCGGTAGATTTGCTCGACCAACACCAGCCTGGCGAGAGAATGGGGAAGCGTGACTGGACCCATCGACACTTTTTGGCACGAACGGACAACATCGGGGTGGAGCCCATCCGCCGATCCAATCGCCAACACCACGTTCGGGGACTGGTTTCGCCAAACCCCCAATTCCTGCGCCCACCGCTCCGATGTCCAAGACTCGCCACGGCTGTCCAAGGCAATTTTGACCGGGAATCCCTCCATTCTCTTGAGAATGGACTCGGCCTCTTTGCGCAGGGGATCGTGGCCCTTCTCCTCGGGAAGTTCTTGGAGTTCGAGCTTGCACCAACGCGAGAGCCGCAAGGCGTAATCGTCCACTGCAGGTTGGAGACTGCGGGGAGTGAGTCGACCGAAGCAAATCAAACGGATGCGCATCCGTGCAAAGTAGGATCACACCATCTGGCCTAGCTCTTGCACTATCGGTTTGACTCATGCAAAACGATTCCGACATGGCCAGGCCCCAAACCTGGAAACCAGGCCAACGCAACCCTTCGATCCGCTCGTTGGAGATTGATCCGTTGGCTGGCGGTCATCGTTCTCGGATGCGAAGCAAGGTTTTGCGGGGAGGGTTGGAGTCCATGTCCCAAGCCGAAATCTTGGAATTGTTGCTGTTCTACGCCCTCCCGCGGGGCGATGTTCGACCGCTTTCTCGCCAATTGCTGGAAGGGACCAGTTTGGGTGGACTCCTGTCGCGCGAACCCGCAGAACTACTGCGTTTGCCGGGAATCGGCCCCCACGCGGCTTCCCTTTTGGCATTGGTGGTCCGGATCCACCGCGAGTTGCAAGGGGAACGTGAGAATCTGCGTGAAATCTGCCTGGACCCCGATGAACTGGTGCCGTGGTTTCGCTCCGAAATCGGACTGTGCGAGGCGGAAAGCTTCGCGGTGGTTTATTTGGACCAAGGGCGACGGGTGTTGGGCCGGGAAGTTTTTGAGGGAGGCTCGAGGACCCGGACTGTGTTGTACCCGCGAAAGCTGTTCGAATCCGCCTTGCGGACCAAGGCCACGGGCATGGTGCTGGCCCACAACCACCCCGGTGGCTCCTGTTTGCCCAGCCCCCTGGATCGGGAATTAACCAAGCGCCTCCAGCAGTTGGGAAGTTCCTTGGAAATCGCCCTGGTGGACCACCTGATCATCACCCGGGAAAGCCATTCCAGCTTTCTCAAATCGGGATGGTTGTAATCACAGAAGTCGGCCAAGCCCCGGGAGGCGATTGCTAGGTTGGTACACCCTATGTTCAACCCTCTGTTCCTCCTGTTTTTCTTGGCTTCCCTTCTGAGCGCTTCCGAGGTCCCTTCGGAATATGAGGAGTATTCCCCAGAATGGTTTTACGGTCTGGCGTTCGTGGATGCGAGCCAGGCGGTCTCTCGTCGTTCCATGGAGCGATTTTTCCAACGAGATTGGAATGGCGCCTCGGGTCTCTCGGTGGGAAGCGGGGTGCGCGTCGCCGACCAAGTTTTGGCCCAAGGCGCCGTGGAAATGGCTCGGGCTGCGGATTTCGCCATCGACGGTCGCGAAGATTCCGCTCGCGCAGCCTTTCTGCGTTGTGCCGACAAGGCGGGTCAAGCGATGGTCTTGGCCGAGGATGTTCCCCAAGTGTTGCGCTCGACGGTCTTGAAAGCGCGGTGCCTAGCGGTTCTTCCCGACCGAACTTCCGCCGCCCTGGTCTTGTCAAAATCTGCCCGCACCCTGCCCGACAAGGCGGATGCCGCCGAATTCTGGTACGGTGCCGGACGCCTGCAAGAAGACATGGGACAAGCCGATTCCGCCCTGGCCCTCTACCAAGCTTCCTGGAAGATCGATCCCAAGGGCGACTTCGCGACCTTGGCCTTGCAAAGCCAGGGCCTGATGCTGGCCAAGTTGGGGCGCAACCCCGAGATCTTGCCGCTGGTGGAATTGGCCGAAAAGAGTTTTCCGGGCAATTCCCAGATCCGCAGCAAAATGCGGGTTTTGGAAGGACGTGCTTGGATGGGGATGGGCGACACGGCTCGGGCCTTGTTTCGCTGGAAGACCTTGACCAATGCCTTCACACTTGGTACCGGTGAGCTGGTGCCAGATTCTGTCGTAGCCGCGGAAATCTATTGGCGGCTTGGCGATTTCGCCGCCCAGCGAGCCGCCCAGCTCCATTTCGACGCGTTGGATTTGGAGTCCCGCAAGGCCTCCCACGCCCAGCGGCGCGACCTGATGGAAGAGGCCTTTGGGTACTTTCGCCAGGCGGTCGCTTGTTACGCCTACCCCTGGACCCCCGTGGCCCTGCGCGACATCGCGGGGGTGATCGAGCGATACGCCACCGATGTCGCCGCCCAACGGATCGATTTCCACAACGACACCGATCGCGTCGCCCAGGAAATCGTGGTCCAGCGCAAGCTGCCCAGCCTGTTCCAATCGGCAGGAAACACCTACCGGCGACAGATCAAACTGGCACGCACCAGCGGAGACGGGATCGGGATTGGGCTGCAATCCGGATCCGGATTGGCACGCTCTTGGTGGAATGCAGTC
>CAIKAA010000084.1 GCA_903825275.1 uncultured Fibrobacterota bacterium
GCCGACCGCTGGATCCGTTCGCGACTAGCTACGGTGACAAAAAATGTCACGAAGTCGCTGGAGGCTTGCAAGTTCGCTGAAGCCGCCATGGAGTTGTACCATTTCGCCTGGGGCGATTTCTGTTCGTGGTACTTGGAACTGCGCAAGAACGAAATCCACGGCGAAGACGGTCCGGCCAAAAAGTCGGCGGTCGGTTCCTGTCTGATGGTTTTGGACAACCTCACGCGTCTGCTCCAGCCGTTCATGCCTTCCCTTTCCGAAGAATTGCGCCAGCATTTGGGATTGGGCGAAGCCATTTCCTCTTCTTGGCCAGTGTTTGCCGATTCCGCAGTGGATGCGCCTGCCGAGCGCGCTTTCGGTCGTTTGATCGCGGCGGTGGAAGGCGTGCGCTCGCTGCGCGGCCGCTACCAGATCGCGCCCAGTCGGATTCTGTCGGTGGTGATTCGCTGTGCCGATGCCGACACCATGTCCGACCTTATGGGCAACTTGGCCGCGTTGCAAAAACTCGCTAGCGCCGAGGTGGTGGTGCAAGTGGATGGCGCGAAACCGGCTTTTGCCGGTACCGAAGTGGTGCAGGGAATGCAGATCCATGTGGTGTTGGAAGGGATTTTGGACAAGGCGACGGAAGTGGCCCGTATCTCCAAGGAACTGGCCGAAGCGGAAAAGTTTGCCTCGGCCATTTCGGGGAAGCTTTCCAACGAGTCCTTTGTGTCTCGCGCCAAGCCCGAAGTCGTGGAAGCCGAGCGGGAAAAGCTCGCCAACCAAGAGACCCGGGTGCGGATTTTCAAGGAGACGTTGGCGGACTTGGCCGGGTAATCCGATCGGGAAGTGGTCGCGTGCGACGCTTCCCGATCCTCAGCGTTTCGTCCTTCGGAATTCGTCGATGGATTTGGCGATTTCGAAGGCAATGCGTTTTTGCTTGGCCGGATCGGAGAGCGCGCCGATGTCGTGCGTGTTCGACAAGTAGCCCATTTCGATCAGGACCGAGGGCATCAAGGCTCCCACCAGAACGAAAAAGCCTGCCTGCCCGGCGCCGGTCCGTTCCTTCGCCACCGTTCCTTCCTTGGACAGATTCTTGACAACTTGTCCTGCCAAGCGCTCGCTTTCCTTGGTGTAGAGATTGAGCTGGTGTTCGAGCATCATCCACTCCACCGGGTCCAGCGATTGCTTTTTCGCCCGTTCCCCGGTTTCGTAGCGGATGGCCTCGTTCTCTCGCCGCTCAATGGCCCGGTCGTTGGCGTCTTTGGCCTCCCGCAACAGATAAACCATGAAGCCATTCACCTCGTCCCGGTGTTTGGAATTGGTGGGAAGGCTGTTGCAGTGGAGGGAAACGAACAGGTCGCCCTTGACGGCATTGGAAATCCGGGTGCGTTCGGCCAACTCCAAAAAAACATCCTTGTCTCGAGTCATCACGACCTTGATGCCCTTATAGTGCGACAACTCGTCGCGCAGCCTGCGGGCGACTTCCAAGGTGGCCATTTTTTCCTGAAAACTCTCTCCGTCGGCGTCTTTGCCCATGGCCCCGGGATCTTTGCCGCCATGCCCCGCATCGATCACCACCGTGAAGAGGCCCTTCTTTTCTGGGTGATTGGCGGACGAGGAGGATTCGGAATCCTCCGGTGGAGTCGATGCCAGCTTTTCGGGGGAGGGGACGGTGACTGGCGTGGGTGGATCGATGACATCTGGAGCCAGGGGAGGGATTGGCCCAGAAGGAGGAATGGTGGTTGGTTCAGGTGGCCGAGCTGTTGGGGGCGAAGGCGATGCCTGGGCGGCATTGCCCGAAGAATCTGTCACAGACGGTTTTGTAGCGGAGGGAGGAGAGGACTCCCTTGCAATTGAATCGGATTTTTCCGGAGGCTTTCCAAGCGACAGTCCGAGGTGTTGCAAAATGGAGAGGGAGGTTGCTTTGGGAAGCACCAGCCGAGACTTGGTGACGCGGGGAGGCAGCACCAGCGGGCGCGTGCGTCCCGACATCTGGGCGAATGGGTTGCGGTCAAAAATCACCAAGACAGAATCAGACGATCCTTCCAACGACGCCCGCAACACCCCGCGTTCTTCGGCAATCTTGAGATTCCCCGGATTGCCCGGCCCGGCGAGGAAGCGGATGTAGGGGATGCCCAACACGGTGGTGTCCCGGATCGATACTTCGGCGAAGCTGGTGGAGATCGTTCCAAGGAGTAGGGCAAGGGGGAAGAGCCTCATGAAGCTATCGCATCGCCTTTTTCATCGCCCGATCGATCTCGCGCTTGTGGACGTTGGCAATTTTGGTCTGACGTTTGTCGAATTCCCCTTTGCCCTTGCAAAGTCCAACCTTCACTTTGGCCCAAGATTCCTTGAAATAGATCTCCAGCGGAATCGCGGTCATGCCTTTGCGGTCGATGGCCCGAGCCATCTGCTCGATTTCCTTGGAATGCAGCAAGAGCTTGCGGGGGTGGATGGCCAAATGGTTCCAGCGATTGCCCGGGGTGTACTCGTCGATCCGGGCATTGCGCAGCCAGGCTTGTCCCTTGTCGATCGAGACAAAGGCGTCCAACAGCTGGCATTTGCCCTCACGGAGACTTTTCACCTCGGTGCCGACCAACTGGATTCCCGCCTCAAAAGTTTCCAACACGGTATATTCGTGGCGTGCACGCCGGTTTTCGATGTGCGGAGGCATCGTGCTTTACCCGGCGACTTTGGTCGCTGAGATCTCGGCGAGGTTGGAATTCTGCAAAACTTCTTGGAGCTGGGCGATTTGGAGATCCCCGGCGTTCAATAGGGCTTTGAGTTCCCGAGAGGCTTCGAAGACGGGCTTGACTCCCCCCTCCACTTGGACGAGTTCCCCGGTGCGAGGGTTGCGGGCGAGCCTGGCCTTGCGAGGGCGCACCTTAAAGCGTCCGAAGCCGCGGATCTCGATGTTGCGTCCATCGCGAAGCGTCGTGGAAATGGCGTCGAGCAAGCCTTCAAGGACTGCCTTGGTTTCGGCTTGAGTCATGCCCGTGCGACGGGCAATTTCTTCGACGATATCCTTTTTGGTCACGTTCGTCATGAGATGAAATACAGTATAACCAACTGTGTGCGAAGTGTCCAACCCCTTGTTTTTAGACGACTTGCAAGGATGGTCGTGGGCTTCTTCTGTGATCGGGATCACCATCGCTTCCTCGAGATCCCCATGGACTGGATATTTTGAATTTCACCAGTTGAACCTTTCCCCACAGATGTGGGCTCCCTGTTGTGCACCCAAAGGAAGTTTCCGATGAAGATTCGCTCGACCCATCGTTTTTTTCTCTTCCCCCTACTTGGCCTTGCGCTCTTCGGTTGCGAAAGCTCTTCGACCGGAAGCGGAGGAGGTGGGAATCCGTCCGGATCCCGGTTCAAGGTATCGGATAGCTTGCTGGGGCGGTGGATCGGATTGCCGGGAACCTCCAGTCAGGATGATACCTTCAACATCAGCAAGGATTCCCTCTCCGGCGCATGGACCGACA
>CAIKAA010000085.1 GCA_903825275.1 uncultured Fibrobacterota bacterium
ATGAGCGGCGATTCATTGCTCAAGCTGTGCCCTGAGCTTTTGTTGAAAGGACCCTGCGAGGACTTCAGTCCGAGCCCATGTCTGGAACGCAGCTCGGGTTGAAACCCTCGCAGGGTTCCCAAACCCATGAGCGGCGATTTATTGCTCAGGCGGTGCCCTGAGCTTTTGTTGAAAGGACCCTGCGAGGACTTTAGTCCGAGCCCATGCCCGGAAGACAGCTCGGGTTGAAACCCTCGCAGGATTCCCGAACACCCAAGATGCGATTCCGTGCCCTGGCTTTGCCCTGAGCCTGTTGGAGGGACAGTCATGTGGGCGCCTCCGAGGCGATCTTCACGATGCCGCTGATGTCGACGATCAAACTCACCGAACCGTCGTTCATGATGGCTCCGCCCGAAATACCCGGCACCTGGGTGACCGCGCCCCCCAAGTTCTTGATCACGACTTGCTGTTGCTCCAAAATCTGGTCGACGACGATGCCGAGTTTGTGGCCCACCATGTCTTCGACCACCAACACCACGCCTTGGGCGGGAGCCGGTTTGGCGCCAGGACGCCCGAAAACATGGGCCAGCCGTATCAAGCGGATCAACTCGCCGCGCAGATTCAAGATCTCGCCTTTGCCGATCACGGTTTGGACCGCGTCCTTCTCCAGCAAAAGAGTGGACAGAATGGACAGGGTCGGAACGATGTAACGCTCCTGGCCTGTTTGCACCACCATCCCCTGGATGATGGCCAAGGTCAACGGAAGCCGGATCGTGAAACAAGTACCTCTGCCCTTTTCGGAACGGATCTCTACCGTTCCGCGCAAAGCTTCGATGTTCTTCTTGACCACATCCATTCCGACACCGCGACCCGAGACATCGGTGACCGATTTTGCCGTCGACAATCCCGGCAGAAAGATCATCTGGTAGATCTCTTGCTCGGTGTAGGTTTGTTCGGCACGGGCCTTACCTGAAGCAATGGCCTTTTGCAATATGGCGTCCTTGTCCAGCCCCTTGCCGTCGTCTTCGATCTCGATGAACACCGCGCCGGCCTTGTGGAAAGCGCGCAAGACCACATGGCCTTCGGCTGGCTTTCCCGACAATTTCCGTTCGGCAGCGGTCTCGATTCCGTGGTCAACGGAATTACGCACCATGTGGATCAACGGATCCCCGATATTTTCCACCACGGTCTTGTCGAGCTCGGTGTCTTCTCCATCCATGTCCAACTCGATGCTTTTATCGAGCTTGCGGGCCAGGTCGCGCACCAACCTGGACATTTTTTGGAAGGTGGAACGGATGGACACCATCCGCAGGGACATGGACAATTCCTGAATCTGGCGCAGGATCAAGCTTGCCTGGGCGATCTTTTTCTCGGCACCGAGATCCTGGATGGACTTGAAGGCCGGGTCGGCCCAAACCATCGATTGGGCGATCACGGCTTCACCGATGGCATCGATCAGCATGTCAAGCCGTTGCACGGGAACGCGGATATTTTCTTCCACGGTCATGCCGACTTGGACCGACGGCTTTTTCGTCATCGCCTGGGCGCCCAGCACGTGTCCCACATCCCGAGGATCCACGCCAGCGTCTTCGATGAGGATTTCCCCCAACGGCCTTGGATCGCCATCCATTTGGGTCTGCAAGGCCTCTTCCACTTGCTTTTTCTCGACCGACCCGCGCTGCACCAAAATTTCGCCCAACGGCATTTTGGACTGCTCGGTCGTCAAACTCGTGATCGGGTCCAGGTAGTCCGCGTCGCGCAGATTTCCAATCAGGACTTCGATGTTCGAAGGCGGCTGGTAGGTCTCGCCCGTGAGCATTTTCTCCAAACCGTCGACCAATCCCCGGAACATGTCGGTGGTTTCCAACAAAACATCGACATGCTGGGGTCGCAACACGATGAGACGATTGCGAGCCCGATCCATCAAATTTTCGGCGGCGTGGGCCAAACGCTGGATCTCGTGGAGTTCCAAAAATCCGGCCAATCCCTTCAGGGTGTGGCAGGAACGGAAGACCAAGTTGATGGCTTCTTCGTCGGTCGGCGCGATTTCCAACCGCAAGAGGGATTTCTCGATGTTGCGGATGTGGTCTCCGCCCTCGGAAATGAAGTCCACAATGAACGAGGAATCCAATCCATAGGTCGAGATGGGATTGTCGCTGGCGTCGTCGATGACTTGGTAGCGGTCCTTTTCCGGTGGATTTTGGGGAGCCCCAGAGCTGCTCTGGTTTTCTTGATTTTGCTTGCGTCCTCCCAAAACCAACGCAATGTCTTCGGGGGAAACAATGCGCCCCCGGGCGGTGTGAAGGCCTCCTAAGCGATCGTTGAGCAGATCCTTGAGTCGAAGCAGGCTCTCGGTCGAAATACTTTGGGTCTCCAAAAGCGATTCGACCGCATGGATAAGCTCGGCCCATTCGGGCAGATCCAATACACCGAACTCGCCTTTGAGCGTGTGGAGATAGCGCTTGACGAATTCGTCTCCGCTGCCCACTCCCTTTTCGCGCTCCAAGAGCGCCACCTCAAACTCTTCCAGCTCTCCCCTTTGGCGATCCACAAACCGCCTTAAAAGGGCGATGTCCTCGACATCGACGACCAGGGATTGCGGCATCGGCGGCGGGGCAGGAATGCCCGAATCGCCCGAGCTTGAATCGGCATCGTTGTCCAAAAGCGCATTGGGACCGACCGATTCAAACGAGTGCAATAATTTTTGGATGCCTTGGGACAGGCGAGTCACTCCATCGTCCAGGGAACTTTCGCCATCGACCATGCTGATGACGGATGCGCGAAGTCGCTGGGCCATGGTCCGCATCGCCGCAGGAGATGCCTTTTCGGAGAGGACGGCCCCTAGCGGCTGGAGCAGAGCAGGGAGGGCGTCCAAATCGCCTGCAACCACCTTTTCCAGGCTGGCCGAGATTTGACCAAGAAGGTCACGGAGAATGGTTCTTCGAGTAGGCATGAGAGTGTTGGGTCCACTCTCTCATCGCGTCCTACTTCCTGTCAAGAATTCCGAACGGGATCCGTTATTTTGATGATGCTCAACCTTCCAACATCATGATCGGCGCGAGCTTTTCGGCGGCCTTTTGGAAGCGATCCAAGGCGAGATCTTTTTCTGGGATCGCCTTGAGCACCATGCGGCCCATCACTTGGGCCAAGACCTGGCAGTCGTACAAGGCGCGGTGCAGTTCCCCTTGTTCCAGCTTCAATTTGATTTCACCCGAGGCGGCCAACCGCTGCGCCAGATCAGAAAGCTTGAAGGAGCCGTTTTCGCGCATCAGATTGCGGGCGATTTTCAACGAGTCCAAAACCGGGAGCCTTGGGGGGTGCAAACCCGCACGCCGGCAGGCTTCGCGCAAAAAGGGAGCATCGAAGGAATGCCCATTGTGGGCGACCAACATGCTGGACTGGCCGCAAAAGCGCAAGAAGTTGGGGAGGACTTCTTTGGCCAAGGGGGCGTTTTGGACCATGTCATCGGTGATGTGGTTGATCCGGCTGGCTTCTTCGGGAATGTGCCGATCCGGCTTGACCAAGCTTTGAAAGGTTCCCTTCTCGACGATTTCCATTTTGCCAGCCACTTTCTGGAAGCAAAATTTTACCGCGCCGATCTCGATGATTTCATCGTTGACAGGGGAAAGGCCGGTGGTTTCCAAATCGAAGGCGACCAAAGTCGTTGGCAAGGCAAACATAGGGGGGCAAATCTAGTTGCTGTTGCCGCAGGGCTGTTGTAGGGATCGGGCATGCCC
>CAIKAA010000086.1 GCA_903825275.1 uncultured Fibrobacterota bacterium
CGCCGTGCAACTGGTGCAGGAAACCGATCGCGCCTTGGTCGGCGAATTGCTTCAAATGGATCGCCAGATCGATTTGGTGATCCCCCGTGGCGGCGAAAGCCTGATTCGCGCGGTGGCCGAACAGTCCAAAATCCCAGTCCTCAAGCACTACAAGGGCATTTGCCACATCTACGTCCACCCTTCTGCGGATCCCGCAACTTCGGCGGCGGTGGTCCTCAATGCCAAGGTCCAACGGCCTGGCGTTTGCAACGCCTTGGAAAAATTGCTCCTGGACCGCGACTTGGATCGCGGCGCGGGAGCAGGCATCTTGCAGGCCTTGGCCCAAGCTGGGGTGGAACTGCGCGGTGGTGATTCGGTGCGCGCCAAGTGGCCCGAATTTGAATGGAAGCAGGCGACAGATTCCGACTGGGACGAGGAATATCTGGACAAGATCCTGGCGGTCCGTGAGGTCGATGGCGTGCAGGAAGCTTTGGATTGGATCGCCGAGCATGGGTCGGGTCACACCGACTCGATCCTTTGCCAAAACCCTGAAATTGCCGATCGCTTCGTGGTTGGCTGCGACAGTTCCAGTGTGATGGTGAACGCCAGCACCCGCTTCGCCGATGGCGGAGAATATGGTCTGGGTGCGGAAATCGGCATCAGCACCGACAAGCTGCACGCGCGCGGGCCCATGGGTGCCGCCGACCTTTGCACCTACAAGTGGGTCGTGCGCGGCCAGGGGCATGTGCGGAAATGAGGCCCCTTTTCAAGGTGACGCCCCAAGAAGCCACCGAAGCCGCTTCGGTCGTCAAATTCGACGACAAAGGGCTGGTCTTGGCACTGGCCTGCGACCAGGCATCGGGTGAAATTCTGATGGCCGCCTGGATGAATCGAGAGACGTTGATCCAAACCTTGACTTCTGGCCAGATGACCTACTGGTCGCGATCCCGCCAAGAGGTCTGGGTCAAGGGACTCACCTCGGGACACGTCCAGATCGTCGTTGGCGTGGAGATCGATTGCGACGGCGACGCTCTGAGGTTTCGCGTGATTCAACACGGCCATGCCGCTTGTCACACCCACCGTTTTTCGTGCTTCTTTCGCACACTCAAAGGTGACCAGTGGAGCCCAACGAGCCTTCCTCCCTCGATCCACTGACCCAGGCTTTCCTCGCAGACCACGCGCGCCTTCCCGCAACCTGGAGGGACGCTCCACTCGGTCTTTGTCTATCCGGTGGAATGGATTCCTGCGCCTTGGCTTTGGTCGCCAGGCAAGCCTTGGACTGCCGACCCGATCAATTCCCTGGCGGGATGATCGGCTATCATGCGCGGCATGCCCTGCGAGGCTCGGAATCCGAGGGGGATGCCGCGTCGGTAGCCGAACTTTGTGGAAAGTTGGGATTGGCGCTGGTGATCGTGGATGCCAAGATCGAGCCTGGTTCCGGCTTGGAGGCGCGAGCCCGTTTGGCTCGCTACAGCCGCGTGCGCCAGGCCGCAGGGGACTCGACCTTGCTTTTGACCGCCCACCATTCCAACGACCAAGCCGAGACCGTCCTCTTACGACTGCTGCGCGGCGCGGGAGTCGTCGGACTTCGGGGCATCCACTCGTTGCGTTTTGATGGAGTTTGGCGCCCCTTTCTGAGGGCTTTCCGCCAAGATCTTGCTCGGGTCTGCGCCCAATCCCACTGGGCTGGGCGCGAAGATTCCTCGAACCTGGACCTAACTTTCGAGCGAAATTTTCTCCGTCGACAATTTTTGCCGCTTTTGGAATCCGAACACCCCAACCTGAGCGACGCTTTGGTCAAATTGGCCGAGTCGGCCCAACAGCTCGAACCCTTTTTGGAACGACGATTGGAGCGGCTCAGCAATTCCCTAGGACTTCAATTCGATCCCTTGGGATTTTCGCTCGATCTCTCCGGGGCCGATTTGGATTCCAGCCTTTCCTTGGACCCCGAACTGGACCTGTTGCTGGAACGAGCCTGGACCCGTTGCGGTCGGCGCCCTTGGGCCCATGCCCAACGGACTCGACTCTTGTCTGACGTCGCCTCGGGATCGGCCGGGCGGCGCACCGGCGGCCAAGGCGAAATCGCCATTTGGGGCGGGAAAACCTTGCGGATCGAACGGCTTTGATCCCTTAGGGACTTAGAGCTTATCCGTAAATAGGCTTCGATTCCGAGATCGAGCGAAAAGTTGCTGGTCAATGAAGGCG
>CAIKAA010000087.1 GCA_903825275.1 uncultured Fibrobacterota bacterium
GCCATCATCGACATCGAGCCAAAAGCGACAAAAAATGTTGCGCCCAAGCTTCAGGCATCCGAAGCAAAGCTCGACCGGAAGCCAAAGCCCGAAGTCGCGAAAAAATCTTCCGGAAAACGCACTCGGGCAAAGAGCTTGACGGCCGCGGAGAAATCCTCGGCTACGGAATTGATCCAAGCTGGAAAGAGCTTGGAAGAAGTCCAAAAGATCATTCCCGGTGTTGTGAAGAATATTTTCCAACGCCTCAAGCGCGAACTTGGAAAGCCCGGGAAGAAGCTCAAGGCCCCAAAGAGATCCCCGAAAGGGAAATTGGCCGGGAAGAAATAGGGCGTTTCCTTCCGTTTGAAGCAATCTCGATTCCGTTCAAACGAACTTTGACGGAATCAGGTCCATCCCGATTGTTGGTTTGAGGAGCCGCGTTCCGCGTGCCGCAAGCTCCGTGAATTGATTTGTGATCCCCTTGGCGGTCAAGATCTAGAAGTCGCCGTATCGGTTCGCTGGCATGGTGCCCCGCTGCAGACGACGAGCGGAGCATTTCCTGAAGGACGGCTTGCGAGTTTCCGCTGTTGAAACTTCATTGTACCCAATGACCCTATCCGCTCCCTTTTGCATTCGCCCGTCGGCCATCTGCCGTACGAGCCTCGTGTTTTTGGTTCTGTTCCTGGCGATGTCCGTTCAAGCCAAACGGAGCCCCGTCATGACGACGGATTCGGCATTCGATCACGGACAGGATTTGGGGCTTCAGCGTCCCACCCTGGGAGGCTTCCGCGCGGATATGACGGAATGGATTGGGGAGGATGGCTCCTCGAAGCCGTTGCTGGAGCCTGTGCAATCGCTGCTAGCGCGGGCAATGGAGCACGAAAGCCGAGAGGAATACGACCTAGCTAGACCGTTGTACGATAGTCTTGCACGTCTTGATCCGAACAATGCGTCGGTCCTAAATCTGGTGGCGGGATTCTACCTGCGAAGAACAAATTTTCCGGTTGCCGAAGAGTTCTCCAGAAGCGCGTTGAAATCCAACCGAGCCTCGGTCCGAGACCGGTTCATCGCCTTGGGAAATTTGGGAGACAGCTATCGAGACAGTCGGAATTTTGACAGTGCGGGTGGGTGCTATGCTCGTATCCTTGCACTAACGGATTCTTTGCTCAAGAGAGAGCCGACAAATCGGTCGTGGAAATATTCGCGAGTCTTCGCACTGGACCGGCAGGGGGCGCTTGCCAAAACCCTGGGAGATCTTCCTACCGCATTGAAAAAATCCACCGAGCGCATCGGGATTTCCCAGGAGTTGGCATTTGGCGATCCGAACAATGAAGAGTTGGTGAGCAGTCTGGTCCGATCCTACGCGATGGTGGGAGAAATTCATCAAACCTTGGGCGATCTCCCGGTGGCGCTGGAAAACCTTCTCAAGGCGGCAGAGGAAGCAGAGGCCTTGAACCAAATCAACCCCCACAGCGGAAGCCACCAGGAACTGCTCGCCTACACTTATGGCCAGTTGGGAGACATCGAATTGGTTTTGGGAGATCCTGCCAAGGCCCTGGTTTGTTTTCGCAAGCACACAAAAATTTCTGAGGGGCTTGTGGCTGCCAATCCAAAGGATTTCCATCTAAAAAACATCTTGGCTTATTCTTATAGCAGACTGTCCCACTTCTATCAGTCAGAAGGCGACCTTCCCCAGGCAATGGAGCAGGCCCAGCATTCGTACCGGATTGCGAAGGAGCTTTTCGTCGATCATCCTGCAAGCGAATCCGTAAAAGGACAATTCGCTCACGCGACGGGAGCGCTTTCTGGAATTTACCAGAACCAGGGGAATCTTTCCAAGGCCATTGAGTATGCTCAGGAATACCATGATATTTTAGAAGAAATGGTTCGCGAGAATCCGCGCGAAGAGTCTTTGAGTAGTGCCCTGGCCTTTTCATTTGGGAGGCTGGGAAACCTTTCTTGGACCCAAGGAGATCTTGGCAAGGCGCTCAGCGCATTCAAGAAGCGACACGAATTGTCCGAGCGCTTGTGGAAAGCCGATTCGACAAACGAGTCTTTGAAGGATAACTTGGCTTTCTCGTACGGCAGACTAGGAGACATCTACCAAGCTCAGGGCAAGCTTCCCGAGGCTCTTGATGGTTTCCTCCAAAACGTGCGAATATGTGAGGAGCTAACCAAAACCGATCCCCAGAAAGTGTCCCTCAAAAGCGCCTATGCTGCGTCTCAAGGTCGACTCGGATCGGCTTACCGAAGCCTGGGCAATCTCCAATTGGCGTTGGAGTACTTCCTTCGACAAAACTCGCTTCTCGAAGAGTTGGTGCGGGACAACCCAACCTCGGAGCCGTTCAAGCAAGACTTGGCGAATTCGTACGGAGAGCTTGGCTTTGTTGTCAAATCTCTTGGCCAGTTTACCAAGTCGCTAGAGTATGCTGAAAAGAAGAGCTTGCTTTATGAAGAGCTTCACCGTGCGGATCCGAGCAACCAGTCCATCTCCTCGGGATTGGCGCTTGCCTATAGCCAGCTGGGTGGTCTTTTGTGGGCCCAAGGAGACCTCCACAAGTCCCTCGATTGGTACCTCAAGCAAAATCAGATCACGGAGAAACTTTATCGGGATACCCCCAAATCGATCCATCTGAAATTTTCGGTAGCTCATTGTTTCGGAAGCCTCGGGAATATCTACCAGCGCCTAGGCAAAATGTCCAAGGCGATGGAGTATTTCCAGAAGGAGCGCAAGCTTGCCGAAGAAATGCACCGCGACAGTCCCGAGAACCAAAGCGCGGCGCTTTTGCTTGTGGCGGCGGATTGCGACGTGGGAGACCTCCACGAGATTCTTGGGGATTTCTCCAAGGCCCTGGAGTACAGCATGGAACGCCATCGGATCGCGGACGAGTTGTTGCGAAAGGCACCTCAAAATCAGGAGGTCAAGCAAGCCGCCGCAAATTCCATGGGGCGTTTGGTGGAGTTATACCGCTCCCGTGGTGACTTGGAGAATACGATTCGATTCACTCATCAACGCCTAGTCCTGGCCGAACAGATGGTGCGCACGGACACCATTAACCTAGCTGTCAAAAGCGGACTAGGCAGCGCCTACGCCCAAGAGGCGAGAATCTTTGCTCATCAAGGATTGCCTGATTCGGCCCGATCCTTTTTGGAGCGACGCCACGCGATGATAAAAGCCCAAGTGTTGATGGAGCCGTCCAGTTCCTTTCGGCAAAATGCTTTGGCTTTGTCGCACATGGACCGTGGGGATCTGTACCGTAGGTTGGGAGAACCAAAGACGGCTCAGTCAGAATTTGACGAGGCCATGAAAATTGTGAAGGTGCAGATGGGCATGAACCCCTATTTCGAAAGCCTTCGTTTATTGGCACAATTGGTGGTTAAGCAGGGAGCCTTGGCTTGCGCTACCGGCGACACGACTGGAGGTCGCTTCATCGATCTAGCGTTGAGTACCTACGACAGCTTGATGGTCGAGATGGGGACCTCCGGTTTGACTGCCCTAGCCATCGAATTCCAAGTGGAATCCATGGAATGTCCCGATCCACCTGCGGGAACTCAACCTCATCGCCAGAAACTGTCAAAGCTTTGGTCGAAGACCATGGCGGATTCTGGTACCGCTGGAATCTGGATCGAAAAACTGGGTGCGTTGTCGTGGAGCTTGCTTCAACAGCAACGGTTCGGGAAGGCAGACTCCATGGCTCGAATGGCGCTGGACATTGGACGCCGTTTTGGCGTCGAAGATTTTTCCCAGTGGGTGGAGGTAAGATACGCCCACGCCCTGTTGCTCCAGGGTCATCGGCCCGAGGCCGAAGCGATTTACCGCCGCCTCCGAAGCTGTCGCCTCCCCGCTGATCCTTCCAAAACCTTTGCCGACTACCTCCGCCGCGATTTTTCCCTCCTCGAAAAATCTGGCGTCATCCTCCCCGAGCTCTCCGAGTTCAGAAGCCCCTGAATCCCTCCCAGCAGTCAACGGGGCTCCAGTCTCCCTCGAGAATCGCCCACGTCGGATTGAGGAAAGAAGCCTCAATCCGGATCAAACAGGAACCGGCTACCCGCAAGCACCCCCCACTCCGCCGCCAGGTGGTAGTTGGAAGGCTATAGTTCCAGCGGAGAACCCGCCGCTGATGCCTCTATCGTGGAAGCAGTCGCCACGCTCCGATCCCCGACGGCGTCTGGCCACTTGAGCCTCCCACTCCGCCGCGAGGCGGTAGTGGGAGCACCGTAGAGTCACCAGAAACCCTCCGCTGATGCCTGTATCGTGGAAGCAGTTGCCGCGCCCAATACATCCTCGTTCTGCCGCCCCCCACTCCGCCGCCAGGCGGTAGTGGGAAGGCTTGTAGGATCACCAGCGAACCGCCGCTGAGGCCTGTATCGTGGATGCAGGCGCCGCGCCCGATCCCCGACGGCGTCCGTGTTCGGGACGCCGAGTGGGTGAGGAAGCAAGCCTGCGCCGCGAGACAGGCCTCAGCCCAGGGATTGGGAGAGATCGGCGATGAGATCCGCGACTGACTCCAGGCCCACCGAGAGGCGGATGAAGTCGGGGGTCACGCCGGTGGCGAGGAGGTCGGCGTCGGAAAGCTGGCTGTGGGTGGTGCTGGCCGGATGAATGATCAGGCTTTTGGCGTCGCCGATGTTGGCCAGGTGGGTGAAGACCTTGACCCGGTCGATCACCTGGATACCCGCCTCACGTCCGCCTTTGACGCCAAACCCCACGATGGCCCCAAACCCGCCATTGAGGTATTTTCGGGCATTATCGTGATTGGGGTGGGAGGGGAGTCCGGGGTAGTTCACCCAGCTCACTTGCGGATGGGTGGACAGAAATTGGGCGACCTGGAGAGCGTTTTCGTTGTGGGCCTTCATGCGCAGCGGCAAGGTTTCGATGCCTTGCAGGATCTGCCAGGAATTGAAGGGGCTGATGCAGGCGCCCATGTCGCGCAAAAGCTGCAGCCGGGCTTTGAAGATGAAGGCCGCGCCGCGCACCAAAGCCGAGTCGTGGAGTCCAAACGCGTCCCAGTAGACAAGTCCGTGATAGGACGGATCGCCCTCGATGAATTCCTTGTCGTAGCGGCCGTTGTTCCAAGGAAACGCCCCTCCATCGACAATCGCGCCACCAATGGACGTACCGTGTCCGCCGATAAATTTTGTCAACGAATACACGACCAAGTCGGCGCCATTTTCCAGTGGTTTGAAGGTCAGCGGGGACACGGTGTTGTCGACGATAAAGACCACGCCTTTATCGTGGGCGGCCCGCGCCACAGCGTGGAAATCGTCCACGTTGTTCTTGGGGTTTCCGATCGATTCCATGTACACGGCGCGGGTCTTGTCGTCGATGGCCGCCGTCACGGCCAGGGGGTTGGATGTGTTGACAAACCGGACAGAAATCCCGAAGCGCGCCAAGGTGTATTTGAACAGGTTGTAGGTGCCGCCGTACAGAAACGAGGTGGACACGATGTTGTCCCCGGCGCGGGCGATGTTCAAGATGGCCAGCGTGATCGCCGCTTGGCCCGAGGCCGTTGCCAAGGCTCCCACGCCGCCGTCGAGCGCCGCCAAGCGCTTCTCCAAAACGTCGGTGGTGGGATTCATCAGGCGCGTGTAGATGTTCCCAAATTCCTTCAGCCCAAACAGGTTCGCGGCGTGTTGGGCGCTTTTGAAGGCGTAGGAAGCCGTCTGGTAGAGCGGAACGGCGCAGGCGCCGGTGACAGGATCTGGCTGGGCTCCAGCGTGCAAGGCGAGGGTGGCGTCATGAGGCATAAGTTGTTCCTGGTTCAAGAGGGTGTCGACGGCTTGGGAAGTAATCTCCAATTCTGCAGTCGAAACGCCGAATCGGCAAGGTGGGATACCTCGACAGAAGGGGGCTTACGGAGGCCAAAATGGAACGGATTTTGGCGCACCCACGGGGGAACGGTGATCGCGGGCCTTGGCGATATTTGTCGAAAGGACCAAGAATTCGCCCCAAGGCGTTTGGTCGAGGTGCGGGAATGGGTTTTAGATCGAAATGCCGGGACGCAGATGGAGCTGGAAATAGGCGCTGCCCCAGCTCCAGGGCTTCTGTTCGCCTTGGACGAAGTGGATCGTACCAAAGGGAACGTCCAAATGGTGGGCCCATCCAAGGTCCAGCCGAAGCCACGATGCGGGGTCGATTTGGAGATGGGCGTCGGGACTGAGGCCGATGCCGGAAAAACTGCTTCCCTTGCGGGTTTCGGGGCCCCAGTTCATGAGCCATTCGATTTCTGGAAGGTCGATGCCGACATTGAGGCTTGCGGCATCCGTGATCTTGAGGCCGGTGGACACGCCCAATAGCTCCCAGACCAGCCCAACCGTACTGAGCTTGCCGCCTGGGCTCAGAACAACTTGGCGCGGGAAGATGGCCAACCACCAGGGGCGCACCACAATTTCGCCATCCTTGGGAATCTTGCTCTTCCAGCGATTGGGAGCCAGCGATCGCGCGGTTTCCCCCGAAACCGCCACTCCAAAGTCCAGGTTGAATCCGGGAAGCCAGGGGTCGATCTCTGCCATTGGCGAATCGAAATGGTGAAACGAAGGGCCAGCAGCGATGTCGAGCTTGCCTTCGATGGGGGACTTGGCGACCAAGATTTGGAGGGCGCAAAACAGGGGTGAAAGCATGGATGAAAGCTTCCTTCAAGATCTCCCTTTTGGCAAGGGAGGTGACAGAAAATGTTAGCGCTTTCCTTTGCGGGGAGGAGCGACCGATTTGGGGGCATGGCCCGCGGATTTCAAGGCGTCGGGCGGCCAGGCCTGGCCCTTGGCGCGAAAGGCCTCGCGGGTCTCTTTGTACCACGCCCCGTGGCGATCCTTCAAGGCTTTCTCGGCCTTGCGGGCCGGCCCCATTTCGGTGGCCAGGACGTGGATCTGAAGCGATTCCATCAAGGCTTCAGGGCTTTCTTGCACTTTGAGGGATTGGGAGATCGCCTCAATGGCTTTGCGGAATTTGCCCAATCCCCGCAGCACCATGGCGCGGGCCAACCAAGCCAAATACTGGTTGGGGAATTTTTCCACGGCTTCTTCGGTCAGGTGTTCGGCCTCCAAAAGGTCCCCGCGCGCGGCAGATGCTTCGGCGCGAAAGATCAGACGGTTGAGCGCCTCGATTTCGGGGTCGGGCTTTACGTCATTGCCTTGCGGTGAAACCGCCTTGGGCGAGACGACCTCGGGGGGCGGCGGTTCTGCCTTGGTCAGTTTGGACAACGAGGAACGAGTCACTTTGGGCGTGATTTGTCGACGCGCCGGACGCGAGGCGACTTCTTGCAGGCGTTCTTCGGCCAGGCGCGAAGCGTGTTCCCAGGTGAATTTTCCAAGAATTTTTTCCCGAGCTGCTTTGGCCTTCGCGGCGCGTGTGACCGAATCGGTGTACGCCAGACGGAGCTTGTCCACCAAGTCGGGAACGGAGGGCTCGAGCCACCAGGGGTCCGCCACGGTCTCGAACGGCCCCACCTTCCCGCCGGGAACCAACACGCGCTCGGCGGCCACGCCCCAGCTCTCCGCTTCGGTGCAGAAATCGTCGGCGGCTCCACCACGGGTGACCACGCAGGGCAATCCGCAAGCCATGGCTTCGGCGATGGGGAGGCCAAAGCCTTCGCCGCGGTAGGGGTGGACCAGCACGTCGCAGGCGTTGTATAGGCCCGGAAGCTGGGAGGGTTGCAAGTCCGTATCGAGGTATTCGATTTCGGCGGTCCTTCCCGAGGCTTGAAGCTCGGCGATCCAGGTCGCCGCCGTTTGTCCCTTGTAAAAACTGCCACCGCCCATGTCCTTGACGACCAGGCAAACGTCGTCTTGGGGGGTGAAGGCTTGGCACCAGGCCTTGAGCAGGCTGTCAAACCCCTTGCGAGCGATGGTGCCGCCCACATAGAGGAATTTGAAAGATTTCTTGGTGTTCAAGGAATACGGTTTGATTCCAGGACGGAATCGTTCGCAGTCCACGCCCAACGGAACCACCTTGACAATTTCTGGCGGGACACCCGCTTCCAGGTACATGTCCCGCACATGGTTTGTGTAGGCCCAAAGTTCGTCGACTTGTTTGGAAAACACCGGAATCCATGCTGCCGGAGGCGATCCAAACTCCCAGGGCTGCACCACCACCCAACGGCCTTCGTCGGGGGCAATCAGGTTAGGAGGCCACTGGTGACGAACATGCACCTGGCAAGGCGTCGACAGCTTGGCGTTGACCATTTTGACCAATGGAGCCAATCGCGGATCGCCGGAGGGGTCGAATTGGTCGGCTTCGTAGGGAACCAACGACAATTCGTGTCCGCGTCCGGACAACCCCAGGGAAAACTCTCGGTTGACATGGGCCAGCGAATGGTGGATGAATTGCGACCCTTCCCAGCGAAGCGAAAGCTTCTTCCCGATGGCAGTGCTTGGCGAAGGGAGATTCGCCGAAACTCGGGGTACCGCGGGGCTTGTGAGTTTCAGGCCGGCGGCGACCTTGGCGAGCGAATCGGACAGGTGCCCGAGCGCGATGTGTTCGCGGGGAACGGAAGGCGCCGGTTTTACGGGCGAAGGCGAAGATTGGGTCGAAAGGACGTTTAGGCGTTGCTCGATGATCGAGGCGGTCTTGGCCGGGGTCCATTTAGAACCAACGTCGCGGGCGCCGCGGCGTCCCTTGGCGCGACCTTCCTCGGGGTGTTCAAAGGCGTGTCTCAGAATTTTGGCGAGCTCCTCGGGATCGGGATTGGCCCAATGGTCTTCGGTGGACAAATATTGGCATTCCTTGCGTGCCTCCAAGCTCACCCCAACAAGTTCCCGCGGCGAAAGCAGCCAGGAATTGTCGTCGTTCAAAAAGTCGGTTGGAGCACTCCAGCTTGTGGCGATCACTGGCTTTCCGGCGGCCATGGCCTCCAGGTAGGGGATTCCCCAGCCTTCGCCGCGCGACGGCAGCACGAAGCAATCGGATGCTGCGAACAGGCCCGGCATCGCCTCGTCGGGCAAGAATTCCTCGATCAGATGGATGGGCGCCAGATTCTGTCGACTCAATCCATGGGCGGCCAGATACGAATCGAGTTGTTCAGAAACCGACGGTGCACTGCCAAACCGATGGCAGCGCAGGACCAGACGCACGTTGTCCTGGGGTCCAAAGGCCTTGGCCCAGGCGTCCAACAAGACGTCGGGGCCTTTGCGTTCGATCCATTGGAAGACAGAGAGGAAGGTGTAGCCGTTCCCTGGCAAGGGGCGCGGGGGCGCGGATTGGTAGGGATGGGCGTCGATTCCAGCGGGAACGACGTGGATCTTGCGCGGGTCCACTCCCTGTTCGGCAAAGGTGCGCCGGTTGAATTCGGAAGGGACCCAGACTTCGTCGATCTGGTTCAGCTCGTGCGCCCAATCGCGCGGGATCCGGTCGGTCTCGAACATGGTCCAGCAAACCGTTTTGGTGCATCCCGGGTTGTGGTGGCGCAAGTCGCCCAAGATGTCGGTGCCCACCGCATCGCGAGGCAGGTCGCACACCACCAGTACGCCCGGTTTCGCAGCTCGCGAAAGCAGATCTTTCCAGCGGTTGATTTCCCAGGGGCGAGTCGAGAGGGACGAGAAAAAGGCGGGGTCGTTCAGTTGGGGATCGCAGGTGACCTCGATTCCCTTGGCCATGATCGCGCACAAGGCTTCGCGGGCGAGGCGGGCGTACCCCGAAAAGTTGAACACCGGTCCCGCCCAGCGCAAACAAAGTTCCGGACGATCGACCGACGATTGGGAGCGGGTGATCGCGTCCACCCTCGAGGGGAGCTTGGATTCCTTGGCGGGGATCCCTTGCAAAATTTCACGAATGCGCAATTCGGCCAACGGGGCGATCTTGGACCAATCCCAATCTTCGACCATGTCGCGACGGGCGCGTTGACCCAAGCGGTGGCGTTCAGCCAGATCGGTGGCCGAGAGGCGCAAAAGCTGGGTGAAATGTTCCACCGACGGCGAGGCCCAGCGTTGGCCTCGGTAGAACTCGAACTCTTCGCGCGAATCGATCTCTTCCAAACCGTCGATGTCGATCAGCCAGGAATTGTCGTCATTTTGGAATTCCAGATTGCCACTCCAGCGGGTGGCGATCACAGGCAATCCCGAACTCATCGCTTCCATGTGGGGCCGGCCCCAGCCTTCGCCTCGGGACGGCGCGAGGTAGACATCGGCGGCGGCATAGAGCCGGGGCATCAGCTCGTCGCTCACCTGGCTTGCCAGCACCACGATGGGCGCGCAATCGGAGCGCAAGACGCCAAGCTTGGAAAGGGTCGCCTCGATCTGTTCGTCAATCCAATCGGCGGCATTTCCATCGATCTCGTTGGCCGGATAGGTGCGGATCACCAATTCGACGTCGTCGGTTTTGGAAAAAGCCTGGGCCCAAGCTTGCAACAAAAGGTCGGGCCCCTTGCGGTGGGTCCACTCGAAAATGGCGAGATAGGTCGTCGCCTTGCGGGTTCCCGGCAAGGCAAGCGGTTCGACGCCGGGACGAAAGCGCGAAGTGTCGACGCCTTCGGGCAGGACTAGGATGGGTTTGGTCACACCCGCTCGGCGAAACGTCTCCAAGTTGAACTTGCAGGGCACCCAGATTTCTTCCAGACCATTGCAACGGGCCACCCATTCGGAAGGAAGTCCGTCGGTTTCAAAGGTGGTGCGACCCACATGGATTCCGCCTCCCGAAACCCTTCCCAATGCCCATGCCGGCATGTCCAAGATGACCGGATAACCCGGCGACAATTCCCGTCCCATCAGGGAGTCGAGCAGGTTGCGGTCTTTTGCGGTGGCCGATTGGCGCAAGGTTTCCGAATGCCGGATCCAACCCAAAAGGCCGATCCCGATGTCGGTCGAAGCGAGGTATCTCACGAACTCCCGCGATTCGTCGGCATAGCCGCTGGGATCCCAAATGGGGGACACCCATTGGACTTTGGCCGGAGTGGGTGGCGCCTGGGGAACCGGAGAGGGTGCGCAAAGCATTTCGTCCCAAATCTTCCAGGTCTTTTGGGCGACATCCTCCCAGCGGAACTTTCGCGATTGCTCGCGACCTTTCTCGACGAGCTGTTGACGAAGCGATTGGTCGTCGAGAAGCAGGATCATGGAGGCGCAAATGGCGTCCTGGTCGTCAGGTGTGTGCAGAAGAGCGGCGTCCCCCACCACCTCGGGGATCGAAGCGGCGGCAGAGGCGATGACCGGGCAATCGCAGGCCATGGCTTCCAGTGCGGGAAATCCAAACCCTTCGTAGCGACTCAAAAACAGGGTGGCCACGGCGCGATCGTACAGGATTTCCAATTCTTCCCGCGAAAGAAAATCGGTGAACACCACGCCTTGCAGGCCCGATTCCACCACCTGGTCGCGGGTGGCGGCAAGGGAGTTGGCGAGCTTGCCAGCCACCACGAACTGGACCGACCGAGTTTGGGAAACTTTGTAAAAAGCTTCTAGCGAGGTCTGGAAATTCTTGTGGGGATCGGCGGCCCCGACGTGCAGAAAATAGGGCTTGTGGATGCCCAGCCGCCGAAGCAAGGCGTCTCCCTGGGCGCGCGAAGGTTTGCCCGAGGCGCCCGAGGTGTTGAAACCGGCCATCACGGCATGGGCGCGCTCGAACGCAATGCCGGTTTCGGCCAGCAAGTCCGATCGCGTGAACTCGGAATTGCAAAGCAAAGTGGCATGACAAGATTTGACTTCATCCAAGCGGGCCAGATAGCCCGGCCAATTCATGATGCGGCCGTTGTACATCCGGATGGGAATGATGTCGTGGAAGGTGGCCGACACCCGGGTGCTTCCAAAGCGTTGGAAGGGGCTGGCGTAGCCGGGATAGACGTGCATCGGGTCGGGAGTGTGGAAGAGGTCGAAATCCGACGCCTGACGACTGGACCAGGCGGCCCATCGCGCCCCCAGACGTTTGGTCTTTTCGAGGATTTCGACCGGTGGCTGGAGGGCGTCGTCGTGGAGGATGGTGAGGTCGCATCCGGGTCGCGCTTCCAAGATCGCCAACAGGTGGTGCCAGGCGTAGTTGCCGATTCCCCGAACGATGGAATCGGGGACAGAAAGTGTCCGAGCATCGAATCCGATCCGCGAAGTGGATTTTGGGGGATCCACCTGGGTTTGGGGAAAATGCTTTGGCTTGTCTTGGGAGGCATGTTCGGCGATCCAACGCGCCGTCTGTCGGGACGACCAAGCTTCTTGGACGTCCTTGCGGGCCTTGAGGCCGATTTGCTGTCGCTGGGTGGGATTTTTTTGGCAATAACGCATCAGCTCGACGAGATGATCCAGCGACGGTTCGGCCCAGTGGTGGTCGCTTTCGTAATAAGCCGACAAGGCCGTTTGTTCGGAGGAGACCGGCACCAGCTGGTGATCGATCAAGTAGCCGTTGTCGCGCTTCACAAAGTCGAGATGGGCGCTCCAGCCGGTGGCGATCGCGGGGATTCCACAGGCCATGGCTTCCAAGAAGGGCAAGCCCCAACCTTCTCCCCGCGTCGGCAGCACGAAGGCGTCGCCAGAGGCGTACAACCGCGGCATCACTTCGTCGGGAAGGAATCCATCGACGACAATGATGGGGGCGATGGAAGAAGGGTCGATTCCATTGGCGAGATAGAAGGCTTCGATCCGGCTCGAAATATCTCCCGGTTGGGCACCAGAGGCGTAGGCTTTCAGGGTCAAGCTGACATCGTCCAAGGCGTTGAAGGCCTTGGCCCATCCCCGAAGCAGCACATCCCACCCCTTGCGCGGGGTCCATTCGAAGATGGATAGGAAATTGGTGCGACGACGCCCTTCGAGCTGGAGCGGCTCGGCGCCTCCTGGACGGAATTTGTCCATGTTGATCCCGCACGGGATTCGCTTCAAGATTTTCTCGTGGACCCCGGACCGCGAGAAGGTCTCGATGTTGAACGACGACGGGACCCAGATCTCGTCCATCGCCGCGCAATCCTCTTTCCAGCCCACGGGAAGGCGATCGGTTTCGAACATCGTCAAGCCCGCGTAGCGCGCAAAGGCCGGGCGGCTACGGCGCAGCTTCTCGAAATGGCAGGGCAGATCCGAGATCAAACAAAGCCCGGTCGCATCGGGGTTTCTCGGGAGGACTTGGTTCCACACGGCCACGGCTGCCGGGCCCTGGGCCTCCAAGGCCTCGATGAATTCGGCGTTGTTCACCGACGGATCGAGGGAGCTGGTCACCAGGCCCAGATTTTCGGACTCGATCAAGGCTTCGCGATTCAGTCGCGCATAGCCGGTGTAGTTGAGGACCGGCGCCATCCAATGGAGGGTGGAAGGTTCGACCGAATGCGCGGCCCAGGCGGGAGGCTCGGGGTGCCCCGAACCTTTCTTTTCCTCCATGGCCAGGGCGCAGGCGGCCAAAAGGTCTTCCACAAAGCCGGGCTGATCGGGCAGGGAGAGAATGACCAAATCTTGGTCGCGAATTCCCCGCATGCGAAGGATTTTGGCGGTTTCCAATCCACAAGCCCATACCAGTCGGGCATTGCGGGCGCACGAGACCGCGTCCAAATCGTCGAGGTCGGCGGGATGGGCGAAAAAGGCGACGTGGCCAGAAGGGCGGTCATGACTCAACCAAGTGGCTCCGGCGGAACCCGAATAGACCTGGATCGAATCAACGAGCGGTCGCGACAGGATTTGTCTCCAGATCGAAGCTGCCTCTTCGTTTTGCCGCAACTGTTCCATGAACTAGGGATCGGGCGTGCCCGCATCCACTTGCAACGAGGGCAATAGACCGTCCAGAAATTCCACCAAGCTCCGGTCCAGCGCCGGGCGTTCGCCGTCCACCAGCATCGGGGCGATCCAGCGAAGCGGTAGGCTTTGGCGGAAATGGCGGGGCCAGTCGGGCAAGTTGAGGAGGCCACTTGGCCATTTCCCCATCCAGCGGTCCATCAATCGGGTCATTCCTGCTTTGACAAGGATGGTCCGTTTCTCTAGGTCGGGAGTCGTGCGCGATTCCAAATGGACCACCACGCTTTCGGCGGCGTAGCGGATCCGCAACCCTTCGCTCCAAATCTTGAGACAAAGGTCCATGTCTTCGACATACATCCGAAACCCTTCGTCGAATCCACCGACTCGGTCGAAAAGATCCTTCGCAAGGGCAATGCAGGCACCCGTCACAAAGGCGCGGTCGCGCGAGACGATCACGCGCGGGTCGTCCCCCGCCACATGGCGGAATTCATGGTCGGGAATCCCGGTGGGGAGAAGCCGGATCCCCGCGTGTTGGATGTCGCCTTCGGGATAGAGGAGCCGGGAGCCCGCCATGCCGACTGTGGGATCCTTAAGGGCTTCCAGCAACGCTTCCAACCATCCCTCTCGGGGAATGGTGTCGTTGTTCAAGAACACGAGGGTCTGTCCGGCGGCGGCCTTTGCCCCCGCATTGCAAGCTCCGGCAAAGCCCTGGTTGGCCTCCAGAAGGACCGCCCTCAAACTTCCGTTCTGCTGCTGTTGGCGAAGCCAAGAGGCGGTGTCGTCCTTCGAGGCGTCATCGACCACGACAATTTCTGTCGAACCAGATTCGGTGGTGGCGCGGATGGCGTTGACGCATTGGATGGTGAGGTCCAAGTGCCCGTGGACGGGAATGACGATGGAGAGTTTCACCCCGGATTTCAACGGTGCGGCGAGGGAGGTCGAACTCAGAAAGGGGCGAGACAAGTCGAAGAATTCTTGAAGCGGACTCAAGCCTTTTTCCAGGGCGAATTGGCCCACCGCTTCCCGATGTTGGCTGGTCAGGCAGGCTCCCTTGGGATGAAATTCCCAGGCTTCGTCGCGCACGTAGGCTTCCAGATCGGGGCCCAAAAGCCCCTGGAATTGCCCGCGCGGGACGAACACCGATCGTTGGCCCGACTGGTAGGCCGCGACATTGCGCTGCAGCAGTCCGCCGGGCTTGTGCAGCTCGCGGCGCAGGTCGTCTTTCCACAAGCGATAGTCTTCGTGAACCCGCCGTTCGTCGGGATCGACCGCCGACAGGTCGCGGGGATCGATGGCACCCGCCTTGCCACCGGGAAGGTGGGAGAACATGTCCTCGTCTTGCATGTAGGCGTTGAACAGCCCGGCAAGCCGGATCCGCAAGGCGAAGTCGCCGTCTTCTTCGCCGTAGAGTCCGTAGTCTTCGCACCACCAGCCCAATTGTTCGTGGACACGACGCGGCACCAAAAAGCACGCGCCACCGATGTTCGCGTCGCGTTTGGGGCGCACCCGCCCTTGGCCGATTGTTTCCAGCGGGTACGACTTGGGCTCGACCGAATAACCCAGGGCGCCTAGCCCCGGTGTCCTGGCCGCGGTCTCGACCATCGCATCCAGCCAATCGGGCTTCAAGGCCACCATGTCGCTGTCGAGCTTGAGGTAGAAGGCCGCCTCGGGCTCGGCCGACCAAGCTCGGTTGGAGGCCTTGGCGATTCCCACATTTTCGGGCAACAAGATCAGGTTGGAAATGACGCCTTGGCGATGCATCTCCCGAAGCCATTCGGTGCTTCCGTCCTTCGATCCGTTGTCGACGACGGTCAGCTTGTAGGGGTGCCGGGTGGTTTTCCAAACCGCTTCCACCGCCTGCTGGGTGAATTCCAGACGGTTCCAGGTGACCATCCCGATGTTGACAAATCCTGTCGATTCGGCGATCGGCTCTTTGCGATAAAATCCTTCGGTGCGAAACGCCGGCGGTGGCGAAGGCAAAACCGTCGCGTACTTCTGTTTGATGGCGGCCGTTTCCCCTACCACCCGGGGGACATCGCCGTTGCACAGGCCGCGCGGATTGTGCAGATAAAGGCCCAAAAATTCCGGAACATGGAGAAAGGCGACTTTGCCCGCGACGCAGCGGCACCAAAACTCATAGTCGCCAGCGGCGAAAAATGACTCGTCGAACAGCCCGAATCGGTCGTGCAGGCTTTTGCGCCAAAGCGGCTGCGGCCCCATGTGGCAACCCGAGAGCATGATTGCCGGATCGAATTCGGGCTTGAGGGAATACCCGATGCGGACACTCCCTTCAAATGCTTGGTTGGCTAGGTGGGTGATCCAAAAATCCCCGTAGGCTAGATCGATTTGGGGATGGGACTCCAGCTCGGAGGACAATCGCTCCAAGGCGTCGGCGCGAAGGGTGTCGTCGGTGTTGGCACTGGTCAGGTACTTGCCCCGAGCCATCGCCACTCCCCGATTCCAGGCCTTGTAGATCGTTTCCCGCTCGGGGGTGCGCACCACCCGGACCCGGGGGTCGCGACGGGCAAATTCCTGGGCGATCTCGGAATCGTTTTCGGGAGATCCCGAATCGATCACCACCACTTCCAGCTGGTCTCCCAATGTTTGGGATAGCAGATTTTCCAACCGTGCCGCAAGGAGTTGCGACGAAGCGTAGCTGGAAACGATGGCGGTGACCAACGGCGTGGCGGGTTTTTCCTTGGCACTTCCGGACGCAGCGACGGGGCTCACGGTCGCGTCAGAAACCGTTGTCGAAGTTGATGTAGGCGAAGGCGCAACACTTGAAGTCCAAGACGGATTTTGCCGTCTTTGCCGCGAGGTGTCCCAGGTCAGCGAGAACAAGGGCCGCAGCTTGCCTTCCGAATTTCCCAAATGCTTCCATTCAAGCCCATAAGACTCGAACAGCCATTTGTAGTAGTCGATCGTGTCGATGACCGGATCGGCGTGACCCTCGAAGAAAATTCCCACTCGGCTTTTGTCGATGATCTTTTGGAAGAGCCGGTCGCGCTGGATCAGCTCCTTGGTCCGGTAGACCGAAAAGAAAAAGGACCAGTCTACTTGACCGGGCAAGGCCGCATCCACAAGGGCATCAAAATCGGGCGCGTTGAAGTCGATTTGCGTGAAGCGCAGGTTGGGCAAACGGGAAAGCTCGCCAACCCGCGAGGCCGCCGCGAAGGTATCGGGCATGCCTTCGATCCCGATGGCTTCCCGCGCTCCCGCCATGGCGGCGCGCAACGAGGCCTGACCGATGTTGCAACCCCAATCGGCAATCCGCGATCCGCGCAACAAAGACAGGTCGATCAGTTGGAACCGATTGGTGGTGCGGTCGCCCTGCAGCCCGACCAAGGGAATGGACTGGTAGCTCCCGAACCACTGGATGGCGCGGACCTGTTCCCGCAACGACTTCTTCTCGGGTTCGGGAAGGAGGGTGGAAAAGTGGGTCTCGGTGGTCAAAACTTCGGCATCCAGGGTGGGATGGCCGCAAAGGGCGTGCGCCACGATCCGCCTGGCTCCGTCGATCATCCACAAATGATTGGGATCCACCGACGCTCCGCAGGCGTTCAACAGGGCTCCTGTCAC
>CAIKAA010000088.1 GCA_903825275.1 uncultured Fibrobacterota bacterium
CTTCAAAGCGACTCCGGCTGACCACGTCCGCATCTATGTGGATGGCAAGTTGTTGTTCGGTGCCAGCGATGGGGTGACGCCAAAGGTCAACAAGATTGCCTTGGTGGCCAATCAAGTCGTTCCAGTGGTGATCGAGGTCGCCAGCAATTCCAAGCCAGCTACCAACGTCGTTTGGTCCAGTCACAGCCAGCACAAGCAAGACATCCCCGTGGCTAGCCTGTATCCCTTGGCGAGCCCCAATGCGGTTTCTGTTTTCGAGGTCGGCAAGAAGTACATCCTCACTCCGGGTGACAGCTCGGGTCTTTGCTTGACTTCCGCAGGAAGTCTGAGTCTCCTTGAGCCTTGCGACCGCCGTGATGCCCAGAGTGTCACCGCTGTGGTGGACTTGTCGGGATGGGCCACCCTCAGCGTGAACGGGCTCTGTCTGGCCTCGGATGGTGCGGCCTTGGTGGCCGATACCTGCAACGGTTCGGAAAACCAGGCCTGGAAGACCTTGGATGCCGGAGCTGGGTCGATTCGCCTCATCTCGAAACACGATGGCAAAGCCATTGGGGTCGAAGGGACCATTGCCCATGAAGGGGGAGTCGGGGTCGCCAAGTTCAACCCTGCCATGGCGGGTATGCGTTGGACGGCCACTGCCCTCAGTTCTTGTGGAGACGGAATCTGTCAGGCTGGGGAAGGCTGCACCAGTTGCGCGCAGGATTGCAACTGCGGCGCGTGCGCCGGCTTCTGCCCCGACGGGATCATCCCCACCTTCCATGTCGCTCCCCTCGGTGGACATGGACTGAACCAGGAGGCGGAATGCCACGCGATCACCGGCGTTGCAGGTGGCATTTGGAACAATCCGGGTGACAACACGACCAAGAAGCTCTACATCAACGGCACAGAAATGCCTTGGGGGCCGGGCTTCAACCTTTCGGGGAACGGGTGCGTCTACACAACCCAGGGGACCTTTGGCGGCTGGGCCGGCATCGGAACTTGGGGGAACTAAGCGTTTTCAAACATTGGGATTGAATTCAGCCCCATTCCACGCCCGTGGAATGGGGCTTTTTCGTGGTTGGTCGAAAAGAATCTCTGGTTAGGTCGAGAGATGTCTTTCGTTGGCTCAGATCCCCAAAGAATGCCTGGGATTCTCGTGACCAGAAGCCAGAATGGGGAGGCTCGACAAAGCTCCTCCTAGACGAATCAAGCCTGTGTCAGTTGTCAAAGGCTCGGACGATTTACTTCTGAGCCCTTGCGTAACTTTGCCAAAAAGTCCAATCATTCCACCGATGGTATGGCCCGAGGTCCATTCTCGTTTAAACTCCACCAGGATCCTGGAGCGAATTTCCGTGGAATCGATTCTTCGAGAGAAAGGCAAATGGTAGAAATCAGAAAGTCAGTAGTCGAGCTTTCACAGTAAAACGAGTGGGGAAGCTCACTTGAACATGTGACATTCATCCAAACTTGTCTACAAGGAGCCAACATCCTCCTGGCTCCTCCTTGAATTCTTCAAGAACCTTTGCGGCTCATTCTATAGCCCAATCGGAGTTACCTCATGAGACGCCTGTACATCCTTCTAACCTTCCTTCTGGCCGCGACGTTGGCGCCGTGCGAAGCGAAACCCTTTATCCATCCCGGTGCTTTGAACACCCAACCGGAGCTGGATTTTGTGGCATCCATGATCAAAAAGGGCTTCCAACCGTGGTCGGGTAAATTCAACGAAGTCAAAGGGATCGCAACTGGCAATGGCGGTGACCAGAAGGCCAATGGACGGAAAGCCTACGCTGCGGCTCTGGCATGGCACTACACTGGTGAGGAATCGTATGCCAAACAAGCCATCGGAGTTTTGAACGGATGGAATAGCGGGTTCCCCGTCGACAATGGACAGTACCAACTGCAGTGCGCTTGGATTGGAGCTCTATTGGGGCCCGCCGCCGAACTGATGTTGACCTATCCTGGATGGGCGGCAGCCGACATCGCGAAGGTGCGGGCCATGTTCAAGAACACGTTTTATCCCCCGTTGAACAAGATGAGCCTTTGGAATGGCAATGTGGATCTGACCCAAATTTCTGCCATGCTGAGCATTGCTGTGTTCATGGAAGACACCACCGAGTTCAACTTGGCCATCACCCGTCTCAACAAGCGCAACCCCGCCTATTTCTACCTCGATTCCGATCGAGCGCAATCCCGATTGTACGGAGGGAGCAGCGACAACGCTTGGGCCGATGCCAACGGCAATGCTCCGACCGCTTGGGTAAATGGGTTGACGCAGGAAACCTGCCGAGACAATGATCACCATGCCCAATACGCGATGAGCGCGGCTTTTGAGGCCGCTGAAATCGCCTGGCACCAGGGCGTGGACATCTATACCCCCAACCAAGCGCGCTACACGGCCGTGTTGGAACTGATGGCTACCCAGATCACCACGGGGAAGATGCAGGGAACTTGCCAGAACAACAACACCACCGCCGACCGATTCGACACTTGGGAAATCGGGTACAATCACTACCACAACCGAAAAGGGATCGACCTACCAAACACCTTGAAGGCGATCAACCAAGAGATTCGGCCCAAGGGTCAATCCGACTGGAACATCTTTTACGAGAGCTTGACCCATGTCGATTTGCCGACCAGTACACTTGCGGTGGCCGATCGTCCATCGGGATTTGGCAAGGTATCGCTCACCAGAAACGGCACCTGTGAAATCCTTTCCAATGCGACAGGATCTGTCGATGTTTCGGTCGTTTCCCTCAATGGCAAACGGATCTCTCAATCTTCCGTCTCGGTAACCGCCGGAGAGGCTAGGTCCGTTTCCTTGGGATTAGGAAACGCCTCGGCAGGAATCTATTTGGTCCAAATTCGTTCTACGGAAGGAATGACCGTTCTCAAGTATTCGAAGTAAGCTCCCGACCCTCTCACGGGAAAGGCCAGCATTCGCCGAGAAATTATCCTTGGGGCCCCGCCAATCAGCGGGGCCTTTTTTGATAGATGGAATAGGGTGACAAAAAATGTCTTGGCGGTGATGGAGGATGTGATGCAGACCGGAGGAACCGGTTTCTTGTCCGACCCCTTATTCCCCAATGACCCCGCTCTCGATCCCGCCGTGGCATTCCACGGCAAGGCCAGTGCGATCCGTCACTCGCTTGGCCAAGGTCTGCAACCATTCTAACTCCATGGGTCGGCAACCAGCACGGCTGGTGCGACGAGCGACCGTGTGCAGTTGCAAACCCACCGGTCGACCCACCTCGCAAATTTCTTCCAACCGTCCCAACCAGGCTTCCAATTCTGGCTCGTTGGGAC
>CAIKAA010000089.1 GCA_903825275.1 uncultured Fibrobacterota bacterium
CCTGCGATCGGCTGCAAAGCCGCTGGTCTGCTTCAGGCTCGTTCACCGTAGTTGGGTTCACTACGCCTCGCTCGCCTTCATTGACCAGCAACTTTTCGCTCGATCTCGGAATCGAAGCCTATTTACGGATAAGCTCTTAGTGCGCCCTCGATCCATCCACCGCTGTGCAACCAATTTGAGCCCCACCAGCGGTGACCACCTTGCCTTCAAAGGCCAACGCTCCGGATTGGATCTCCAACACCACCGGATCCAATACCTCGATGGCCAGATTCTGTCCTGGCTTGTGATCTAGCCCTTCCACGGTCGCAAAAGCGCCGACCTCGCCTTGGGGCGCGAGCAGGTGGACCGAGCCGTCGGGGTTGTCGGCGGCCAAGATCATTCCATAGCTTTCCACGCCGCGCAGCTTGGCCTTCTTGAGATTGGCGACCAAAAGCACCTTGCGTCCCACCATTGCGGATGCCGAAAAATGGGCCTTGATTCCGGCGCAGACTTGCTTCTTTCCCAGTTCTCCAACGTCGAGCGTCAACACCAAAAGCTTTTCCGCAGTGGGATGGTCTTCGGCGGCGTCCACTCTCGCGACCCGAAGGTCCAACAGCTCAAAAGGAGACTTGACGGGATCTGTCGTCGCGCTGGGCTGTTTGGATTCCGGTTTGGCGGGCTTTTCCGATTCGGGTTTCTTGATCTCCAGTCGCGGGAACAGCACCGGGCCATCCTGGAACTGGGACCCGGTGGGCAGCAATCCCCAAACGAGCTTTCCGGGCTCGGCTTTTTCGCCACCCATTAACGCAAGGGCGTGGGAGGCTTTTTTCGGAATGACGGGCGAGAGCAGGACCAGCAAAAGACGCAACGCCTCGCTGGAGACGGAAAGGGCTTCGGACAATTCCTGTCGCTTCGACTCGTCCTTGGCGAGTTTCCAAGGGGCGGTGGTTTCCAGATAGGCGTTGATGGCGCGCGCCAAACTCATGGTTTCTTCCAGGGCGACGTTGACCCGGAACAAACGCATCTGGTTGGGGAACTCGGCCAGCACCGAGAGGGCCTTGTCGCGCAGGGCCTTGGAGGCTTCGGAAAGGGTTCGGGGAAGGGCGGGAATGACCCCTTCGAATTGGGTGAGGATTTGCTTGCGGATGCGGGACAAGATGTTTCCCACGTCGTTGGCGAGGTCGCCGTTGACGACCTTGGCCATGCCGGCCTCGGAAAACGAACTGTCCTGGCCGACCACCATGTCGCGCATCAGGAAAAACCGGAAGGCTTCGGCGCCCCCCACCGATTCGTATTGGCGGGCGACCTCGAAGGGGTCGATGACGTTGCCGAGCGATTTGGACATTTTCTGGCCATCGACCATCCACCAGCCGTGCGCCAAAATCTGTCGTGGCAACGGGATGCCGGCGCCCATCAGCATCGTCGGCCAGTAGACCGTGTGGGTGGTCAAAATGTCCTTGCCGATCAGGTGGACGCTGGCGGGCCACCAATCGCTTCCGTCACAACGCTTGGCGCCCCGGGGGCCGGTCACGTAGTTCAACAGGGCGTCGAACCACACATAAGTCACAAAGTCCTTGTCGAAGGGAAGTTCGATGCCCCACGAAAGCCGCCATTTGGGACGCGAGATGCAAAGGTCGCCCAAGGGTTGACGCAAAAATCCCAAGACTTCGTTGCGGCGGTAATCGGGAACAATCCAATCGGGGTTTTGCTGGATGTGGTCCAACAGGCGCTGTTGGTAGGCCGACATCCTGAAGAAGTAGTTGATCTCTTCCACTTCCTCGACGGGTTCTCCTTCGGCGGGGCCGCGTCCTTCGCGAATGTCCGATTCGGAATAGAACCGCTCGTCGCGGACGTTGTAGAGGCCTTTGTACGCTGACTTGTAGATCTCGCCCTTGTCCCACAAGCCCTGCAAAACGGACTGGACATACTCGACGTGGTCCGCGTCGGTGGTGCGGATAAAGCGGTCGTTGGTGAGGTCCAACAGCTTTCCCATCTCGCGAAAGCTCTGGCTGGTGAGGTCCACATGTTCCTGGGGAGTGCGCCCGGCCTTGGCGGCGGCTTCCTCGACCTTTTGCCCGTGTTCATCGGTGCCCGTCAAGAAGTAGACCTCGCATCCATTCAAGCGATGCCAGCGGGCCAAAACATCGGCGAGCACCGAGGTGTAGGCGTGCCCGATGTGGGGGACATCGTTGACGTAATAAATCGGCGTGGTGACGTAGAAAGGGTCGGGCATGAGTCAAAGGCTCCAAAGTCTGTTGGATTTGGCGGACCTCTCCTAAAGCGGGAGAAGTCGCCTAAATCCTAGGGTCGAACTCTGAATATAGAACGCCGTTCAGCCAGGCCCCTGGAGGGGGGCGTGGAGATGGAGGGTGTCGATCGAAGGGGGCATCGGGGCGATGACCGCACGACGAAAAACCACATCGAGGTTCAAGAGGTCGAGTTTGGGAAGAATTTCGGGATCGACCAGCCCGTCGAAATTTCGGTCGGCCTGGCTCCAAACATCCCGCTCGGGATCCATGCCGTTGAAATGGGGGGTGAAGCTTCCCTCGACCAAGGTGTCGAGGGACAATTTTTGGCGTTGGTTTCGGGTCAATCGATCGGATTCGATCCGCCATTCGATGGTATCCGGATCCCGACCGGCAACCGGACGGATCAGTTTCCAAGCGGTTTTGCTCAATTCCAAAGTTTGGCCGCGGCTGCCGTCCTGGAACAATTCGTTTCGCAACAAGGCCCACTCCTGTTCGCGGTCGTCGCGTCGTTGGGAAGCCGTGGTCTGGCGCGCGGTGTGGACGATCCAACCCGAAACCATGGTGGCGACGATTCCCGCGATGACCATTGCCACGATCAGCTCAATCAGGGTGATGCCCCTGGATCGGTTCATTTCAAGCCCCAGCGAGGACGCAGCCACCGAAAACATTTCACGGTGTCCCAGGTTTCTCCCTTTTGCCTGAGCGCGCAAGTGGCGATTTCCACGGGTGGGAAAAGTCCCGCCTTGCTCTTTTTGATGAGGGGAAGGTTTTGGGTGGCTCGGTCGGCGGAATCGAAGACGTCGCGCACCACCCGCCAAGTTCCCGATGGCAAGTGGCGCTCCCAGGTCGAGTCGCGAAGGCTGTCCGAATTGGTCGCCCGGCAAAGAGCCCAATCCTCGCGAACCAGGGAAAGGGCGTCGTCGATGGCTCGAGCTCGCGAAGAGCCTTCGCTGGTTTGGACCAAAGTGTAGGTGAGTGGCACCGCCAGGATGGACAGGATTACCAACGCGACCAGCACTTCCACCAAGGTGTAGCCTTGGCGCTTCATTCTCCGGTTTCCCAGGAAAGGAGCCGAAACCCCTTGTTGTCGGGAAGGCCCAGGGGGTAGGCGAAGTCGACGGGCATCCGGGAGCGATTGAAGGAGCCGTTGGAACAATTGCTCTCGCCTTGTCCGCAATCCAAACGTCCGGCCACCGCAAGGCCTTCCACCTGTCCGTCGTTGCGCAAGATCCCTCCCGAAACGCCGACGCCGCGCAGGATGGCGCCCTGGGCGATGCGGACTTCGGCGGCGCCGCCCAGGACGACGGCGTAGACATCGGCTTGGGCGCGGTTGGCCAGCGAAAAAAGCGGCAGGCTGTCGCGTCCCTTGCCGGGCCAGCATGCGGTGAACGAGGGGCTGACCAGCCGGGCTTCTCCCGAAACGACGATTTGTCCCGCAGACAGAATTTGACCGGACACTCTTGAGCGATCGGAAATCTGGACCCCTCCGGCACTATACAGGTCGATCCCCGAGACTTCGGCGTCGTCCTGGATCACGATAGGACCCTTGGCATACACCGTCCAGCCCTTGAGTTTGAGTTTGCCGCGAAACTCGACCCGGCCTTCCACAAACAGGATGCGGGGTTTCCCCACATTCCAGGTGTCTCCGGCCCAGGGGGCGTCGAAGATCACGTCGCCAATCGTGTAGATGAGAGAATCGCGATCGGGCGGCGGGCGGTTGGGAGTGAACGATTCGCCTCCCAAATGGGCCTCTTCCGACCGGAAGGCCGCCGCCATCCGTTTGGCAGCGAAGGTCGTGTCGTTGGCGAGGGAAGTCGGGACGAATTGTTCAATGCTTCCCGCCTTGTGGCTTTCGGTCCCTGCCGGCGCGGGAGTGTAATTCACCTGGACGGTCCCATTGCGTTTGGCAATCCTGGGGTCGTTCACCTTCTTGTCCCATAGGGAGATGGCGGGAGCGAAGGCGTCGGCGGGAGGATTGCCACCCCAAATGGAATGCAGGATGGCCACCAGAGGTTTGCCCCCTTCCATCACGGATCCTGTGGCCCGGATGGACAACAATTGGGTTCCGGCAGGCTCGTCCCAGCTCATGGCTCCAGGAGCCGGTCCATGGAACACGCAGGCCGTGTCGGCGGTGTCCCGGACTTCCACCTTGGCTTTTGTCGTGTCTTTGGAGGTGGAGTCTTTGGCGGTTTTGGAACCATTGCGGGCCAAGGCTTCTTGCACTGCGCAAGCCGTGCCGGATTCTGCCAACAACTGCGCTTGCCAAGCGATCTCGGCATGGGCCGACGTGGTGCGCCGCGTCCAGGCGCGACTCCAAGCGATGCTGGCGATCCCGATCGCGACCGCCATCCCGAACAACACGAAGGGCATGGCACTTCCGCGTCGAGAAGGCGATGTCATGGAATTCGCAAGACGAAAGACCCGGCGCGGTCCTCCAGCGTGACCCCTTCGTTGCCGATCGAGATCACCCTGGCGCTATCGACAGGAGACCCGTCGGAAACGACCAGGATCCGGCCATCGTTGGAGGTCAGGACCGCTGCCCGTTTCCCCACTCGTCCCGTGGCATGCCAGACCCGCGCCGGAGGAGGGGCGATGGGGCCAATGGAGGTAAAGGCATTCGAGGCATGGATGGGTTCGGGGGGCAATCCGAAAGGATCGGCTGGTTTTGCGAGCGAATCGGAAGCGATCACCAGAGAATCGTGCAGCAAAGCCCATTCCACGGGAGCTGTGGAATCGGTTCTGGGTTTGGTGATCAAATGGATGTCGAGCACTTTCGACCATTGGCTGGACAGGGGCTCGGTGGTGGGGAAAAAGAACAAGATCAACCCTGCGGCGCCGATTCCCGTGATCCAAGGTTTCATGGCGCCTCCCGAGTGGGAACAACGACCTGCAAATCGATGAAAAGTTTCCCGGAAGGGTTGGGACGCAGGGCAAGCTTCTTGATGCTGACCGTAATGGGCAGGTTGCGAATCTGGTGGAGTCCTTCCAATACGTCAGAAAAATTCGCCAAGGCGCCCACGTCGAGCATCGCGGATTTTCCTCCGGCCGCATCGGCTTTGACTCGTTCGAGTTTCCAATGATTGTCGCCAAGCAGCGGCACGATTTTGGAGGCCAACATCGCGGCTGGATCCGATCCGACAATTTGACGGGATTTGGCCAAAGCCACTCGGGCGGAAAGTTGGAGGGAGTCCTGAACCAAGGAATCGGCCTTGGCTTTGAGCGAGCGGGCGTCGGGAAGAACGTTTTTCAACTGGGCGGTGCGGGAACGGTCGGCAATGGCCAAAGCCAGTTGGGCTGGCCACAAGATGTGCAGGCCAATCATCAGGCCCAGCGCACCGGCGACCCACGGAGCGATGTCGCGAACCAAGGTTTTGATCCGAGCCGTCAGGTTCAAGGCCACACCCCTTCGATCTCCAAAATGGCAGAGACCGCCTCGCCTTGTCGCGACTGGTTTGCCAGCGTGACTTTGCTGACACCCTTGATTTTTCGAATGGATTGCGTGAAGGGTTGGATGGCATTCCAATCCGGCAAGCGCGCTTCCGTGCGAATCCGCCAACCCGAGGAAGTTTCTTCCATCGCCAAAACCTGCAATCGGGAGGGCGCTTGGACGTTCGAGGCAATGCCAGCGAGGACAAGATCTGCCGCTTCGCTGCGTCGCAGCGCATCCCGGAAGGTGCGAAGGGTATCGAGCACGCGCATCCTAGAGGTTTCCAAGTTGGCAGACCGGTCGACCAATGCTTTCACCGATTCGAGTCGCGCTTCCTCGACGGTGCGCAAATGGGAATGCCAGGCTTGGAAAAGCCCGAATCCCGCGGTCACCAGAGCGAGGACGACCAGCACCACGCCGGTTCGCGCCATGGAAGCCGCATTGTCGCGATGTTCTTTGCGCTGGACGGAATCCGAGACGCAAAGCAGGTCCGATTCCGGCGAAGAATCGGCCAAAAGGGCAAGCGCCCCGGGAGTGGGTGGCGTCCAATCGGTGAGCAGTTCCGAAGGATGCGTCACACCATGTTTGGCGGCCAGCGAGGTTTCCATCTGGATGGCCTCTTGCCGTTCGCGCCAAGGGGCTTGCAGATGTTCGCAACGCGAGCCTTCCCACAACCCGACCCAGAAGCCAGAAGGGGACTCCAGGCTCCGCAAATGCCATCCTTCGGGCCCATTGACCTCGCTCATCAGATCAAAGGCCCAGGCCGCAGCGGGGATCACGATTTCCGCTTTCCCGGGCATGGGGCCGACAGAGGGGCACCACGCCAAGCGCCAAATGGTTCCCGAGGGGGCATCACGACGTCCCAAGATCATCCAAGGCGGGCATTCCCGGTCTCCGACCTGGGCACGCCAAGCGACGGATACGACGTCGTCGGTGGGCAGACTTCCATAGGGCGTCGTGACCTCGCCCGCCAAAAGGCGAGAAGGAGCCAGCGCCACGCGAGGGCGACCTAGGATCAGGTCAAGGGCTGATTTCATGGGCAGCCGTAAAGATACCCATCTTCCCCGCAGAAGGCGATCCCCGAAGCTGTTTCTGTCGCACTCCTCCCGCGCCAGGCGATCGGACCATAGCAGGGGATGGAAAAAAATGCTACTGATGGGGGAATCGCTAATTTTCCTGGATCCCCGGAGTATGGAGGCTGCTATGAGTTTGGGCAAAGCGCTGATGGGTATGTTCATCGAGTCGGCCGAGGCGGAACAGGCGCAGGAATCCAAGCCTGGTCCAGAGTCCAAAGTCACCTCTAGCAAACCAAGGGAGGCATCAACCGAGGTGCCATCGAGTTCGCCGCGTGCCGTTCCCGAGCCCAAAGTGGTTTCTGGCGAGGCCGACCAGACGCTGATCGCCGCTCTGCGCAAGACCATTTTGGAAAACAACCTACCCGGCTTTGACTACTTGGAATTCGAGGCCTCGCTCAAGGCGTTGGCAAGCGTGATTCCCGACGAGGCGATCCGGTTCCGGTCGGCCTTTGCCACGGCTGCGGTGCAGGGGTTGACCTTAGAGACGCTGACCAAAACATCCCAAAGCTATCGCGAACTTCTCACTCGGGAACGGGCCCAGTTCGAAAAGGATCTCCAGGGCAAGCAGGAAACCGATGTCGCCAAACGAAA
>CAIKAA010000090.1 GCA_903825275.1 uncultured Fibrobacterota bacterium
CCTCCGTGTTTTCTCGAGGAGGGGTTACTTTTTGCCGCCTTTGGCACCCAAGTGTCCGCCTTCTTCAGGAGAACCCTTCATGAGCATCCAGTCCCAGGAACCAGAGCTTCACCTCGCCACCTTGCATGAAGAGATGCGCCAGCTCCATGGCATGGAGTTGATCGCCTCCGAGAACTATGTCTCTCCAGCGGTATTGGAAGCCATGTCGTCGGTGTTCACCAACAAGTATTCCGAAGGTTACCCGGGCAAGCGGTATTACGGCGGCCAGGAGTATGTCGACATCGTCGAGACCATGGCCATTGAGCGGGCCAAAAGCCTTTTTGGCGCCAAGTACGCCAACGTCCAGCCTTTGTCCGGATCCCCCGCCAACTTGGCCGTGTACTTCGCCTTGCTCCAACCCGGTGACACGGTGCTGGGACTCGCCCTGGACCACGGCGGCCACCTCTCGCACGGCCACCCTGTCAATGCTTCGGGCATTCTTTACAAGTTTACCCAGTACACCGTCGACCAAACCACTGGCGTGATCGACATGAACAAGGTCCGCGAGATCGCCCGCCGCGAAAAGCCCAAGCTGATCCTGGCCGGTTTCAGCGCCTATTCCCGGGGTTTGGACTGGAAGGAATTCAAGTCCATCGCCGACGAAGTTGGCGCCTACACGATGGCCGACATCGCCCACATCGCGGGCCTGGTCGCCGGCAAGGCGATCGATTCACCAGTCGGAATTTTCGACGTGGTCACGACCACCACGCACAAGACCTTGCGCGGCCCTCGCGGAGCCCTCATCCTCACCGACTCCGAAGAGCTTTCCAAAAAGATCGACCGGGCCATTTTCCCAGGCATGCAGGGCGGGCCGCACATTCCGCAAATCGCCGCCAAGGCGGTGGCGTTTGGCGAAGCCTTGCGTCCTTCCTTCCGAACCTATGCCAAAAACGTGATCCTAAACGCCCAGCGCCTGGCCTCCAAACTCCAAGACAAGGGTTTTACCGTGATCTCGGGCGGCACCGACAACCATTTGATGGTCGTCGACATGACCTCCAAGGGCCTTTCGGGCAAGGAATCGGAACGACTTTTCGACGAAGTCGGCATTTCGTCTTCCCGCTCGACCATCCCCTACGACCCCCGCAAGCCTCTGGACCCCTCGGGCGTGCGGTTGGGCACCGCCGCCGTGACCACTCGCGGCTTTGGGATTGACCAGATCGACTTCATCGCCGACGTGCTCGACCGCGCCGTCCAGTCCAAGTCCGATGCCACCAAGCTCGCCGCATTGAAAGCCGAAGTTTCGGCGCTTTGCAGCCAGTACCCGCTGTTCGCTTTGTTGAAGGATTGAGGAGTGGGGGGGGAATTCCCCCTGTTTGCCTGGTTCACACCCAGTCACGCCTTTTTGGAGCCCTGGCAAGCGGCCCTATTTTCTGGACCTCACCGGCTTTTCAACCATAGATGCCACCGAACGCTGTGCCCACATAACGGGATGGGATTTTGTTTCCCTCCCGGGTCTGGATGTGGCGACGATCGTCACGATAAATGGCTTTCGATTCGGTGGGGCCTGGGTCGCCAAAGATTTTCGGTTGTTTATTTGGACTAAGAGCTTATCCGTAAATAGGCTTCGATTCCGAGATCGAGCGAAAAGTTGCTGGTCAATGAAGGCGAGCGAGGCGTAGTGAACCCAACTACGGTGAACGAGCCTGAAGCAGACCAGCGGCTTTGCAGCCGATCGCAGG
>CAIKAA010000091.1 GCA_903825275.1 uncultured Fibrobacterota bacterium
CCTACTTCTCCGATCCGGAAGGGGCGAGACTCCTTTTCGGCCTGACGCCGCTAAATGGATCGACGCAAAACCTTTTGGCCTATTACCTGACCGCCTCCTCGCCCTACGACACCTTGCACCTGCAACCCATCCCTCTGCACCACGGACTTTGCTCGTTGCAGGTCTCGGTGAAAGATGACAAGGGCGCGACGATTTTGGACACGTTGGTCGTCGAGGTGATCCATGTCAACCATCCACCCCAAGCCTATGACGACGCCTATTCGATCATTGAATCCACTCCGACAGTTTTTGACGTGAAGAAAAATGACAAGGACGCCGATCTCGCCGATGTCTTGTCCATCACGATTACGACGCCACCTCGGCACGGCAAGGTCGACAGCCTTTCCCAACAAATTTTTTACCGACCCGATTCCTTCTATCTGGGGACCGACTCACTTCAATACATGCTCAGCGATGGGGTGACCTCTTCGGTGGCATGGGTGAGAGTCGCGATCACGGCGACCAACGATCCATTGCGGATCTACAAACCGTTGCGTGACACCGCCGTTTGGGAAAATGATTCGGCCATCCCCAAACCCATTTTGATTTACACCGACAGTCTGTTCTTTTCGGGAAGCCTGCGCTTCAAGGTGTTGGTTTTTGACCCGACCAGCGATTGCCAATCCATCGCCAAGATCGCATTCGACCGCGTCCATCATCTGATGACCATCACGCCCTTGCGCTACCAGTGGGGCAAATGCTCGATCACCATCCTGGAAGACGAACACATGGTGTTGAAATCGACCATGAATCTGTCCATCACCTCTGTGCCGACGCCGTACAAGTTTCCGAAAGACACAGTTGTTCTGACGTTGGACATTGGAAAACCGTTCACCTATCCGTTGGACACTCTGGATTTGGACCGGGACACGATGACCTACTCCACCCTTAAAACCTTGCCCGATTGGATCCAGTGGGCAGGGTTTGGATTGGTGTTCCACCCCCTGGACGACGAGACCAAGATCACGCTGGTGGCAGCCAAAAAGGCCGTTCCAGGTGTCACCCAAACCGACCCGACCGATACCATGGTGATCTACGCCACCTTAAATATCCCCCCCGTCCAGGTGCTTGGACGCCGCATCGGAGGCGCCACCTTTTTGGAAGCCAACCATCTCTTGACCCTCTCGGCCGGATCGTCGTCGATCCATGTCGAGCTGCTGAACTTGAGCGGACAGATTTTGGCATCCGCCTCGGCGCCACAAATGGGACAGGTCCGCTTCGAGACTCGCGCCCTCCCTCACTTGATTTTCCTGCGGTTGATCGAGGGCAACCGCACCACCAATGTCCCCTTGTATATAAACCATTAACGGAAAGCAGCCAACAAATGAAATTCCCCCTCCTTCTTCTGTCGCTAAGTCTTGGGTTCTGGTCGCAGGCCCAGGGAAACTCCATCGATCGCTCCAAACGAGGGTTTCGTTTGGATGCGCAAACCGGCGTGGTGTATGCGGACTTGGTGGTGGCCTACGAAGACCCGCCAACCACCGCTGGGCTTGGAGGTTTGACAACGAGCGCCTTCCTCAAACAGGCTTTTCAGAATGCCTCGTTGGAATTGTTCACAGCCAGCAAGGGTGCCGTCCAGCTGGGACAGGTGACGGTGATTCCCGCCTCCTTTGCGACGAATGGTTCGGCAAAGTCCGACCCCGATGTCATCCTGTTGGCAGACCCAAGCCTCACCACCTGTCCGGGCAATTTGCTGCGCCCCGAAGAAGCACTCCCTGGAAATGTGCTGGTCTGTGCCGACGCGAACACCGGTGGCTATTTGGGGCTGTCGTGGTGGCTGCCAACCGCAGCCCTTCCTGGTGTGACAGATCCTGTCTTTGCGCGAAACGCTAGCAGTTCCCAAGGCGCTCGAATTGCGGTGGGTTGGAACACGCTTGCCACTTATGGTGCAAAGGTTCTTGTGCATGAATTTGGGCACTATTTGTTCGCAATGCGGGACGAGTACCAGGGACCGATATTCAATGATATTCAGGCATTTGGCTCGGCAAATTCACAAGATCCGTCCAAATTTAGTGGTGTGGCCTTAACAGGAGGCGATATAATTCAGCAGCCTCAAGATCGTCCATTCAAGGGTTATGGCATGGGGCTTCTCTCAGAATACAGCGCAACACAAGGGTATTCATCAAAGTTTCTCCCTACGACAGGGGTCGGTGCGGCTGAGTGGGCTGCATTCCCGGGTAAACTAGAAGAAAATTTGGCTGTGACCGAACAGATTGCATCGGTGGCTACACGAGGAGGAATCGGCTCTGTATCAGCTCGTTACGGCGGCATGTGGTCTCTGGAAACCGCCATCCGCACGGGCTTGAATGCGAACTCGGCGACTCCCGTCAACTACACTCCTGTGGTCCTTCCAACCTCGGCGCACAACTCCACCACTGAGGCCCAAGTGAGCGTTTATGGCACGGGCCAAGCGAACATCTTTCTCTTCGATCGCTCGGGGAGCATGGCAAATCTTGTCACCGGGTCAAAAGCGGACAGCGTCACCAAGTGGGATGTCGCCGTGGATTTCTTTGGGCGGCTGACCCACCCCGATGCCCTTGACACCAGCCTGCGCTATCCCACCAACGCCCGTTTTGGATTCACTGGGTTTGACATTGGGGTCGTAGACCAAGTCGTCTATCCCTCCACCCTTGGCGACTTGAAAACATTTACGGTCCCCTACGTTCCAGAGATCGGCTCGGTCGACAAACAGTTAGCCTGGGCCTCGAATCCCGCCAACCCCATGCCTGAGCCAAGACTTGGAACCAATTTGGTTGAAGCGCTGGGCTGGGCACAAAAAGACTTGGACGACGATCTCCTTCGCCCCTTCCAGCGCAATGTGATTTTGATCTCCGATGGGTTGCACAATTTTCCCGACTCGAACGGCTTTACCGGAGACGAAGGGCTCAATGGCAACTACCGGGTCTTCTCGATTGCGGTCGACACCAAGCTCGACGACCAAGGGTTTGGCACCAAGATGCAGAATTTGGCCAAACGAAGCGTAGGGCCCGAGGGAGTCAATGGACTCGCCTACTTCACCAACGGCGACAACACCACCGGCCAATTGACCCAAGCCGCCAACGACATCTTGAATGCGATCAACGCCATGGACCTCCAGTCCATCCCCCCATCCCTGCTCTACCGCGATGCGGCCCAGGAATTCGCCACCCAAACCGATTCCACCCAAAAGCTGGCTCAATTCGCCCTCTCGTGGGCGGGAAGCGTCGCGCCCCTGCTCTCGCTGACTCTTCCCAATGGACAGATTCTGACCGAAGGAAATGGAATGGGGATCTCCTTTCGGCAGGGCAAGAATTTCAAAGCCTTTGATGTCGATCTGACCAAATTCCCCCTTGGCTCACGGCAGAGCTTGAACCAATGGAAGCTGCGGGCGACTGCCCCAACAGCTTCGCCCATCACCATCTTTCCGTCGGTGGCGACCAAAAGCTCGCGGCTCCAAGTCAATGTCTCGTTTGACCCGCGGTTTGTGAATTCTACCGGACGATTGCCCGTGACCGTTCTGGTCCAAGACGGACGCCCCATTGAAGGCCTTGTGGTGAGCGCGAGCTTGAGCAATCGCGCCACCGGTGTGATCCAAAGGATTCCCTTGGCGTGGACCGGCGCCTCGTACACGGGGGCGATCTCGGGAAGGATCCAGCCGGGCCAAAGCGATTTGTCGGTGAATGTGGGCCACCCCAAAAATGGAAAGGTCTTCTTCGCGCCTGGCGAGAACCGGATTCCCGATGCCTTGCGCACCCCCTATCCTTCCTTCGCACCGCGCCTGCAGAGCCAACCGATTTGGGTGGACGGGGCAGCGAAGCCCAAGAGTGTCCCGGGCCTGGAGGTTTGGACCACCAACACCCAACCCAATTCCTCCCAGGGAACCACCCTAAAGCTGTTTGTCAAAAATGGCACCCGTGTTCCGCTCAAGGGATTGCGGGTCCGCTACTTCTACAGTGTTTCGGAATTTGGCAACGGGGTGCCTGGCGTCCATGTCAATTCCTTGCCGCAGTCCAAGGTGACTTTGGGTACAATCGCCGGTCGTCCGGGATTGGCCTATGTCCAATTCGATTTCGCGCCGACTTTGAGACCGGGCGACTCCACCAGCAATGGATCGAAGGGCGGCGAAGATTTGACGGTGATCGAATCCCAGTGGCGTTCGCCGTGGAACACCACCAACGACTGGTCGGCGCAGGGACTAAAACCCATATGGGGTCCAAACAACTTCGTGAACATCTACGATTCCACCGGCGTATTGATTTCAGGAAACCCCGACCTTGAGCCGGTCGGACCTATCGACAACGCCCAGCCAATTGTCTCGCTGGTGCCGCCAAATCTTGTCGCCGTGGGCACACCTGTCCGCTTCGTCGTCCATGCTGTGGATCCGGAAGGAGATTCGTTGACCTATGCTTGGACGGTCGATGGCGTAGCCATGACGCCCAACGTGGCTCCCCCCAGCCAGCTTGTCTACA
>CAIKAA010000092.1 GCA_903825275.1 uncultured Fibrobacterota bacterium
CTGGTGGCTGCGAATGGCCACTTCCAACTTGCGCTGGGGCTCGACGGCCATCCCGATTTCGTCGATGCAACCCACCACCACCATGGCGCCAAATTCCTTCACGCAATCCAACAGACCCGTGAAGCGCTTGTCTTGGGGACCTTCCTCCAAGTTCACCGAGTTCAAGATGCACTTGCCCTGCAACAGACGGAATGCCGCCGCCACCACCTTGGGCTCTTGGGAATCGATCATCCACGGCAGCTTGGTCGCCTTGGATGCCTTTTGCAAAAACTTCTCCATGTCGGCCAATTCTTCGCGATCGGGATTGGCCAGACAGGCGTCCAAAATATGGGCCCCGGCGCGCGCCTGGCGACGCGCGATCTCGGCAGCTTCATCCCATTTTTCCTGGGCGACCAAATCACGGAAGAGTTTGGAGCCAATGGAATTGGTCCGCTCTCCAATGATGTAGGGCCGTCCCTCAGGTGTCAGCTCCAAAAGGTCGACACCCGTGACCCAAGATTTGCGCGCACGCACCGTCCCGCGAGGAGTCCGTCCGGCCATGGTTTGGGCGATCGCCTCGATGTGGTCGGGAGTGGTGCCGCAGCAACCACCCGCCACGTTCAACCAACCGGCGTCAGCGAACTTGCCAAGCTGTCGGGCCAGCATCTCGGGCGTCTCGTCGTAGCCACCGAACTCGTTGGGCAATCCAGCGTTGGGCACGCACGCCACAGCGGTATTGGCCGAACCCGAAAGGGTGCGGATGTGGTCGGTCATGAACTCGGGCCCGGTGGCGCAATTGAGCCCGACATAAAGGGGTGCGGCGTGTTCCAGCGACGCAAACAAGGCCTCGGCGGTTTGGCCGGCTAACATCACGCCCTGCAATTCAATGGTCCCCGAGACCGCGATGGGCAGCTCACGTCCCAGCTTGCGGAAGGCCTGGCGGATTCCCACCACTCCCGCCTTGCAGTTGAGGGTGTCGATCAAGGTTTCCAACAACAGGTAGTCGGCACCGCCCACCATGAGCGCTTCGGCCTGCAGCGCAAAACCCTCGACCAGATCCTGGAAGGTCGCCCCGCCAGTCAAGGAAAGGGACTTGGTGGTGGGACCGATGGAACCAGCCACGAAGCGAGGTTTGAGGGCGGTCGAATAGCCCTCGGCCAAGGTGCGGGCGATCTGGGTGGCGGCTCGCGTGATCTCGAAGGCTTGGGAACCCAGGCCGTACTCGTCCATCACCATCGGGGTCGAACCGAAGGTGCAGGTTTCGATGATGTCGGCACCGGCTTTCAAATACTGCTCGTGCACCAGCGCGATGGCCGACGGCTTGGTGATCGCCAACTGTTCGTTGCAACCTTCATAGGCCTCGCCGCCAAAATCGGAAGCCGAAAGATTTTGGCGCTGCAGCATGGTGCCCATGCCACCGTCCAAAACCAGGATTCGCGTGGTCAATTCCTGACGCAAGAGTTCGGGGCGGCTCATGGGGTCTCCTTTTGCGCGCTGGCGCAAAGCGCCGAAAGGCGCGGATGGCGGGGATCGCTCCCCGGATGGGTGATGCGCACCGAGACAAATCCTGTCTCGCGCAAAAGATGGCGAAGGTGTTCAACGTCGAAGCCCAACCAGACGTCGCCCTGTTCCGAACGCATCCATTCTTCTTCGTGGTCGGTCAGGTCGAGCATCCAGATGTTTCCACCCGGCGCGAGCAGACGATGGACTTCGCGCAAAAGGGCTTGGGGTTGGCTGGCGTGGTGCAACGCGTGGCTGACCAAAACACTCTCAAACGAGGCGTCGGGAAGTCCCGTATTGGTGAAATCAGCGTTCACGCACTTCACCCGAACGCCCTCGCGCTGGGCCCGCTCTTTCGCGCGTGCGAGCTGGGCATCGGAAAGATCGACCAAGGTCACCTCGTGTCCCGCTGCCGCCGCCAAGGTCCCCAAAATCCCGTCTCCGGCGCCGAGATCCAAGACCCGTCCCACCGGGACGAGCTGGAACAACCCACGCGCCACGATTTCCCAAGTACGACCCGGAACCGATTCTTCCCCCAGATAGGCCGTGTCGGACGAAAACTTCTTGCGGGTTTGGTCGGCGCGGGCTTCCAACAGTTCGCGCAACCGGGAACGGTCCTCGTCCCCCTTGGATTCCCCCCAAGCATTCAGGATTTCGCGCAAAATCCGCCCTTGGGCGGTTTCTTCGTCGGGGGCGGCAAGAGA
>CAIKAA010000093.1 GCA_903825275.1 uncultured Fibrobacterota bacterium
CATCGGTGTTGTTGATTTTTACAGTTAAATCCGGCCCCAAGCTTGGCGAGATGGATGCTGCTATGTTTTTTAGGCTATTTCCCTCAATAACGTAAACTAGGATGCAAACGAATATTATCGTCACAACCAAGATATATTTTAACGGAGATTTTTTAGAAAACTGTTCATCAGTATCATCTGAGTAGTTTGTCATATCAAGCTCCTTTGTTATGAATCTTCCTGCTAGGCTTGATGCTTGCCAAAAAGCAGGCTTTATTGGTGATGCGCCAAAACAGATACCCACAGTATCTCTTAAACAAAAGAATAACACTTTCAGTGCCTCCTGTGAAGTTTCAACATCTTAGACCTTGTCCCTATGCCAAAAAACGAGCAAACATCGGTCGATGCTGAGATTGGCAGGCTTATTGCAACTGTTCGGAAGAGACGAAAAGTCACGAGAGGCATGGCGGCGGACATGCTGGACATCAGCTACCCGATGTTGCAAAAACATGAACGAGGTGTCACGCCAATAACTGTCTGCAGGCTCATGATGCTTGCTGGTGCCCTAGATGTACCCCTTACGGATTTCCTGCCAACGTCCAACACCAAGCCCAACCACAGACATCTTTTTGTCAATGATGCTGAATACGAACTAATTCAGGCATTCAGAGAATTGCCGGATGGTGTGAGGAAAAAGATTGTAGAGATGTTTTCTGAAATATTGAAATCGCTTCATTAAAGCGATACCTTTTATTGAATATAATCCCTTTGTTTTCTTTTGTTATGTGGGAATAATTCCCGCAATCAATAAGATAACACTGGAGTAATACAATGGCTCGTCGCACAATCACCGCAACCGCAACCGCTGACACCACTGACATTGACGTTGTGGTGAGTCAGTACAGTCTCGTCGAACTCAAGGCTGCAATTGCGGCACGGGAATTGGCCGAACAGCGAGGCGACCACACTGACTATGTCATCAACAACCTTGCAAGTGTTGATGACAAGACCCTCCAGGTCATTTTCGCATACGTCCGCAAGTTCGCTGACCCGACGTACAAGAGTCGGTACAAGTCGACCAAGGAATAAATCGAGATTCAGACTAAAGGCCGGGGGAATTGTCCTTCGGCCTTTGCTGTGTTTCTCGCCATATAACTTTTCACATGTACCCTAGTTTCTTCCCCCCTCGAAATCTCTTTCCTAGAAATGATATTCCAGAATTATTCCCCCGAAACCAACCCCGCCTAAAGTCTTCCCAAGGTCGTATCTTCCTTCACCTTGCCGTCGAAATACTCGTTCACTGGAATCATGATTCGTTCCTCTGGGTTCTGTGGATGACAGGTGAGGAAAGATAATGGATCTCCAGGAGGTTTGGTGTCACCCCGGTTCGACCGCACCAGTCAAGGCCAGAAAGCCTTTGGTGGTGGTCAGTTCGGCGCGCAGGTAGAGGAAATCCAAAGGCAGTTGCAGGCGGTGGGAATATTCCTCTCCCCCGACATAGGCTTCATGAAGTAGGGTTTCGCGAAGTTCGCCGCGCCGTTGGCCAAAGAGGCGGACTCGATCCAACATCCCGAATTCCGGAAGGGATTTCGCATCCAGCCCCACCATTCCGTCCCGAGAACGCAGTGCTTCCATTGACGCACTAGGGACCCGCAATCCGATCCAAGGGCCATTGGAGAGGATGGTGGGGACGCCTTGAGAAAGAGCACGACGCAAGCTCGCGCGGGTGGGGGGCTCGTCCAGGTGGATCCAGGTCCGCGCGTGTCCAAAGCGGTGCGAGGTGGATTGGCGAAGCGAGACCAGCGGGACCTTGATTTGGGTCGCGCGATTCAAATCGCCATGGGCGTCATTGCCAGCAATGGGTTGACGGCGGTTGCCTCGCAGCAAGTCGGCGACCCACAAGGCGCGGCCTTGACGGAAATCGTCACCGGTGGATTTTCCGTTCCAGTATTGGATTCCCGATAGGCCCTGGTGCAAGTCCGACACGTCGTAGTTGCCTCGCCGAAAGACCAAGCGTTCGAGAAGCCCGATTCCGGGGCGGGGATGGGCGGCGATGGCGGGAGCGCCCGAGGTGGCGGCGCGTGATAGGACTTGTTCGATGGTCAGGTCGGGGCGATTGGAAAACCACCGTCGTCCCCCGTCCCCTTGACCGGGAATGTATTCGGGATGATCGATCACGATCAGGTGGACGTTGCGCCCGTGGCGGTTCCCGCAACTCACCTCTTCGGCGGGCAGCACCACGGGCTCGCCGGGTTGGTCGGCGGGTAGCGAGGCGCGGAAGCGGGCGAACTTTTCGACAGGATCTGTCGGGCGCATCCAGTCGGGATGTTCCCAAGCAAAGTCGTAGCTGTGGTCGGTGGCGGCCCAGAAGCCCATGCCCATGCACTTGGCGGCGTTGTTCATCGTCACCGGATCGCCGCCCCATTCCACCGGATCTTCGCTCCAGCTGGTGTGGCAGTGAAGATCGCCCGAAGTCCATCCAGAGGGGAAAGGATAAGCGGAGGTCAATCTCAAGACATCCAACGAGGTGGGGGGGAGGAAGGGGAAATTGTGGTTCAAGAATCGCGTTCGACGCCCCTTGCGATCCTCGACCTCGAACAACACGTCGACCAAATTCTGTCCAGGAATTTGGGGGCCAGGCCAGGGAAGATCCACCCAGTGGAACGGAAGGTCCAGGGGTAGGTCGAAATTTTTGCGAACCTGATGCAATTCGCCCCCGGCGCGCACCACGACCCGCACCTCGCGAAGCCAAACCGGAAACTTGTGGCCGTCATGGACCGCCAGAATCAATGGAATCGCTTGCCCAGGCACCGCAACCCACGGAGCATCAACCACCATCTCGGGAAAGCTCCGAGACAGCGGCGACCAAGGAAGTCGAAATTTGTAATGAGTTTCAGCATACGACAGCATCCAAACAAGCTACAAGCGTCCAAGATCTTGGTCAGTGCGAATCCAGGTTCGATCCATCCTTCACCCCTTCCCACGTCCGCCGTCTTGTCGTTGCCTTGGGACCTGGCAACAGCGCACATTTCAGTGCCCTACAAGACCCGGCAACATCCCCGCCGTCTTGCCAAAGGCAAGCAGGCGGGTGCGCATACGGTTGGTTTCACCACAACCCTCCCACGTCCGCCGCTCCTTGGGATCCAAGGGCGACAGCCCTGGCACGAGGGGATTCTCAAGGGGGCTCGTGCAAGCCCCCTTGGGCCCGGGTCTGGGGATGGGTAATCCCCAGAGAACCGCTCGGAGCCGTCAGGCTCCGAAAACCCATCCGGGCCCTTTGGGCCCGAAAAATGGGATTGGAAAATTCTTTTGCGGTACAGAAATCCCGTGAGCCAAGCGCAAGGCGCTATCCGAAACGTTCGTGACAAGTTGCAGTCACCATCGCGGTAGCCTCAAGCGGTTGCAATCACCGTGTCTTCCTTGAAAAGGCCAAAGCAGGCGACGAGGCTTGCCTAAAGCCATATCAAAGACTCCGCAAGAAATCCTCAATCGTCTCGCATCGCTCCAGCGCGAACTTGAGGTCCAAGATCTCGTCGGCACCGACGGGATGGTCCAAGACCGATTCGCCGATTTCGTGATGGGCTTCGACTTCGCGCACCAACACGGAGGAGGTCTGGCGTCTACGCAACTGGCCGGTCGCTTCTTTCATGCCGCCTTTTTGGCGCAGGTACTTGAACTCGGAGGGTTCGACCTGAAAGGTTTGGCCATAGTAGGAGACCAGAGGGGTTCCGCAACCCGGACAGGTCAGCAAAACCACATGGACATCTTCCTCCAGCCGCAGGTCGCACCCGCATCCACAGCGAGGACAATCGAGGTCTAGAACCTTCATGCCGCTTAGCATACCGCTTCCATTCTCTATTCGTCAAGAAATCTTTGGCAGGTGGGACTAACGGAAGAATGTAGTCGATCCGGATCCAAATCCAACACCTACTATTTGCTCCATGTCCATCCCAATGCTCGATCTCGAGAAGGAACTTGACCTAGCCCTTTCCTTGGTGAAGGAGGCCGAAACCCCCATTCTGAGCCGGTTCCAGAAAAAAATCGAAGTGGTGAAGAAACGCGACAACACTCCGGTGACCGAAGCGGATCGTGAAGCCGAGGCTTTGATCCGGCGACGGTTGGCAGACTTGCGACCCGATCACGGGGTCATCGGAGAGGAGTTTGGGATTCATCTCCCCGAGGCTCGGTTCCAGTGGGTGGTCGATCCCATCGATGGCACCAAGGCCTTCATCCATGGAGTGCCGTTGTTCGGAACCCTGCTGGCCCTGTTGGACCACGGGAAGCCGGTCGTGGGTGTGATCCACATGCCCGCCTTGGGGGAGACCGTTTCGGCGGCGTTGGGAATGGGCGCGTGCCTCAACGGGGTTCGCTGTCGGGTTTCCGAAGTTTCGTCCCTCGGGGATGCGCTTTTGTGCGATGGCTCGGCATTGACGGTCTCTCGGAGTCCATGGGGCAAGGCTTGGATGGAACTGCGCGGCGAGGCGAGCGTTTCGCGAGGTTGGGGGGATTGCTACGGGCATTTGCTGGTGGCTTGCGGGCGAGCCGAGGCCATGCTCGATCCCATCGTCTCGATCTGGGACGTGGCCCCGATGGGAATCATTCTCCCCGAGGCGGGCGGGCGCTTCTCGTCAGTGGATGGGTCCCCCTCCATCGATGCCGGGACAGGACTCTCGAGCAACGGATTGCTTCACGAGTTGATCCTCAAACGATTGAATCCCTGATTCCCATTGGCTTTTCCGCCAAGGCCCGAGAGCGTTGGTACATTGAACACCCACATGCCAGTCCAGAACATCGTGTTGCTGGGGGCTACCGGTTCAATTGGAGCCAGTACCCTTTCCGTCGTCCGGGAACATCCAGACCGCCTTCGCATCTGCGCCTTGGCGGCCCATTCGCGGGTGGAGGAATTTTGCCGCCTCGCCCACGAGTTCCCCCGGGCCAAATTGTGCCTTTACGATCCCAAAGCCGCCAAGGTCGCCCAAGAGGCCTTGGGAGGTCGACAAGTTCTGTCTGGAATGGACGGGCTGTTGGAACTGGTCGGCGATCTGGAGGCCACCACCTTGGTCAATGGACTGGTCGGTTCCATCGGGTGTCGGCCAACCATGGAGGCCATTCGCCGCGGATTGAAGGTTTGTTTGGCCAACAAGGAAACCCTGGTGATGGCCGGCGAGATCATCAATCGGCTGCTGGATGAGCATCCCCGTGCCAGCCTGATCCCCATCGATTCCGAGCATTCGGCGGTGCACCAGTGTTTGGCGGGGCGTCCGACCAGTGAAGTCGAATCGATTCTTCTAACCGCTTCCGGCGGACCTTTCCGCGACCTCCCCGAACACGAATTCGATTCGATCACCGTCGAAGCCGCCTTGAAGCATCCCACCTGGACCATGGGCCCCAAGATCACCATCGACAGCGCCACTCTCTTCAACAAGGGATTGGAAGTGATCGAGGCCCACCATTTATTCCGCGTAGGGTACGATCACATTCGGGTTTTGGTGCATCCGGGCAGCCACGTCCATTCGTTGGTCCAGTTCCAAGACGGAGCCTTGATGGCCCAGCTGGGGACTCCCGACATGCGACTGCCCATCTTGTACTCCTTGGTGGCGCCCGAGCGCGTGGCATTGTCTGGGGATCGCTTGGATTTGGCCGCCGTTGGCCACTTGAGGTTCATGGAGCCCGATCGAGTCCGCTTTCCTGCCTTGGACCTGGCTTATGCGGCCGGACGTGCTGGAGGGGCTGCTACGGCGGTTTTAAACGCGGCCAATGAACAAGCCGTGGCGTTGTTCCTGGATCGCAAAGTGTCCTATCGTTCCATCGCCAAGTTGGTGGAAACCTGTTTGGAGAAGGCTGCTTTCTCGCGCCATCCCGACATTGACGAATTGCTAGCGGCCGACGCGTGGGCCCGCCGGCGTGTGACCGAACTCGCCCGCGTGGAGACCCTATCGTGAATTCTTCCTGGACGCCTTTGATTTGGCAAATTCCCATCGGACTTGCCGTCTTGTCCTTTCTCGTGTTCATCCACGAGCTGGGTCATTTTTTGGTCGCGCGCCGGGAGAACGTCAAGGTTCAGGCTTTCGCGATCGGTTTTGGACCGCGTTTGATCGGGATCCAGATCGGGGAAACCGAATACAAGATCTGCGCCATTCCCTTTGGAGGGTACGTCGCGATGGCGGGGGAAGATCCAAAAGATGCCGAAGGGGCCAAGGATCCCCGGGCTTTTGACAACGTATCGATTGGAGCTCGCGCCCGGATCGCGGCGGCTGGACCTTTGGTGAACATCCTTTTTGCCTTTGCGGCGATTTGGGTCGCGGGCATGGTCGGGGTGCGCGAACCCGTCCAAGATGTTTTGGTGATCGCCAGCGTGGCACCCCAAGGACCCGCTGCCTTGGCGGGCATTCAAAGTGGTGACACCCTCGTTTCGGTGGATGGACAGAAAATGTCCAGGGAATTGGCCTTTTTGGAACACATCGCGTTGAACAAGGGGAAGGTCGTCGCGGTCAAGGTTCGTCGCCAAGCACAGGAATTGTCGCTGCGCATGATTCCGACCACCACGCCAGATCCCCAGATCGATCTGGGTTGGGCGGGCTTGCTGTTTGGCGGCAAGGTGATGATCCAGGAAGTGGTCCCAGGCGGGGCCGCACAAGCCGCCGGGTTGAAAGGCGGGGACACCATTCTCAGTCTAGGAGGAATTCCTCTATCGGTCCCGGAAGAACTGCCCGCCAAGGTCAACGGCAGTGCCGGCAAATCCCTGCGCATCGTGGTGGCTCGCCCCGGTGCCAAGGTCGAGCTCGATTTGGTCCCTCGTTGGAACGATTCGGAAAAACGCTGGATGATCGGGGTCCGACCCGCCGCCGTTGTGCCCCTTGCGAAACGGTCCTATGGACCCGTGGCTTCGGCCAAGCGTTCGGTCGAGGAATGCTGGAAAAGCGCTACGGCGATCTTTCGCTTCCTGGGAGCCCTGCTTTCGGGGCGATTGGCGGCCAAAAATTTGGCCGGTCCGGTGGGAATCGTGCAAATGTCCGGTCGAGCCGCCAGTGAAGGCTGGCAGATGCTGGTCGAATTCATGGCGATGATCTCCATCAACCTGGGCATCCTCAACTTCATGCCCTTGGTGGTGACCGACGGCGGCAGGTTGGCGGAACTGGCCATCGAAAAGGTGCGCGGTCGCCGCGCCAATCGTCGGTTCATGGAGATATTGACCAATGTGGTCATGTACGCGTTTCTTGCCCTGGCCCTGTATGTGACCTTTCACGACTTGGGACGTGTCCCGATGTTCCTCCGCTGATGCGAGCGGCCGCCGCAAGCCTTGGCGGTTGCCGTGTCCTGGTCGCTTGTGGCGACCCGAATTTCCGTCGTCATGCGGTCCGAGCCCTGCAGGAAGAGCTAGGCCTTGAAGTCGAATCCGTTTCGGATGGCAACCGGGCCTTGGACATGCTCCAAAACCGCTCTTACCGGCTTTTGGTGGCCGACACCGAAATCGAAGGCATCGCCTGGTTCGACCTGGTCCAGTTCCTGCGCCAATTGCGGCCACAGACGCGGTACGCCTTGTCTTCTTCCACCACTCCCGACGAACATTTCCGGTTGGCCATCGAGTACGACGTGG
>CAIKAA010000094.1 GCA_903825275.1 uncultured Fibrobacterota bacterium
ACATGTCAAGTATGTATACTGGAGCCAAGGTTAGAGTAGTCAAGCGCCAAAGCCAAATGGTATCCTCGCCTGTGGCAACGGAGGAACCAGAATCAGCGCGGGTTGGCTTGATTAACTACAAAGACGATAGAATCTATGGTCAAAAAATGAGGTGGATGATGGTTTGCCCGATTGCCGGATACACAGTCAACGAGAAAAACGCTCGGGTGGTGGGAGGATTGGTTGTCCTTCTAACGCTTCTTGGCTTGTTTGCTCCGTTCGGCGGGTCGATCTGGATCTTCCTCTTCCTGGCCCAGGATTACGCCTTTCGCGCCTTCTCGCGTCCGGGTTGGAGCGTGCTCGGGCGGCTGGCGTCCAAGATCCTCCAGTCGATCGGAGTCGCGCCCCGCTTGGTCGATGCCGGACCCAAGCGCTTTGCGGCTCGGATCGGCCTTTTGTTCACCCTTGCGATGGTGGTGTTGACGCAATTTGACTTGGTCTTCGCAAGCAACACGGTGGCGGGAGTCCTCTTGGTCTGCGCCGCGTTGGAGTCGATTTTGGGATTCTGCTTGGGATGCCAAATGTGGACTCTTTGGCATTCGTTTCGGGGGCGGGTTTCGGGTCATCGAGTGGATCGAGCCGACTGACCATGCCCGGATGTTTGATCCGAACTTGAGTCTTTTCTCGAACCTCAAGCTCTTCAACATCGACCTGCATTTTGGCGGCTGGCAGAAGGCCAAAAAGACCCACTTCGAGGATGGCGGGACCTTTGACCAGATCTCCAAGTCCGCGAAGGAATTAGCCACCCAATCCGAACCGGTCTGCGAGGGAATCGAGATGGGGGTGGCGTTCTGTGGCCAAGCTCTCCACTTCGGGATCTGGAGAATGGATGTCGGGAATAAAGGCCACCGAGAGTCCGGCGCGATGGGCAGAACGGATTCCGTTGGCTGAATCTTCAACCGCCCAAATCTCGATCGAGGGAACGTGCCCGAGACGGCGAACCGCCTCACGGTAAACTTCGGGCGAGGGTTTGTGTTCTGCAAGGTCGTCGCCGCAAACGGCCGCATCGAAAAATTCCGCCAATCCAACCTCATCTAGTTGGCGTAAAGCTTTCTCCCGAGGAGTGGATGTGGCCAGTCCAACCGACACCCCGCGCGACTTGAGTCGTGACAAAATCCGTCTAGCTCCGCGCTTGACCGGAATGCCGTCGCGTTTTGCCAAAATACCGAAAATTTCCAGGCTGCGTTTTTGGATGATTTCATAGTCGGGGCCAACCCCCAGGGCCGTTTTAAAAATAGCCTGGGACTGGGGCATGGTGTGCCCGATGGGCAACGCGGCGGTTGCGGCGTCGATCAGAATCCCGTGCTCGCCAAAGGCCTCGATCCATGCCAGGATGCCGATCGATTCGGTATCCAACAGGGTTCCGTCCATGTCGAAGATCACCGCAGCGGGAAGAAAGGGGAGCCTTTGGGACGAAGGAAGGCTTGAGTTCTCCAGGCTGGGTTGGTCAGAATTTTCCAAAACGAGGAGAATCCGATGAGGGATGGAGGATCAGGGCTTTTTGGTTTGACCAAAGAGCGGCATCCAGGACCTTGGCATCGGGGTGGACGTCCCATTGGCTCGCCAACGAGCATTGATGGTTGGGCGAGTTTTTAGGGGGCGAGACCGGATAGAGACTTCGTTGCCGATCGAAGTGTAGTGAACTGTTGTGAGGGTGTCGTCGTCCCAAATCTCGATGGACCCGTTCTTGATCTTGACTTCCTTCAACCCGTCGTCGCAATTGCAACCAGTGGGCGAGGCTTCGCAACTGGCGAACTCAAGCCATTGACCAGGTTTTGAAGGCACCTGGGCCAGTTGGCGCATGGAATCGCCGGAAAAGATTTCCTTGGTGGTGAGGTTCAACACCCCTCGAATGAGGTCCTGTCGCAAGATCGTGTCGCCAGAATACCGAATCTCCGAGTAGGTGCCGGGACCGATCATGCGAAGGATCCGATCCTGGTTCATCACGTACGAATAATTTTTGTTTCCGGTCCCGGCGGACAGGGTGTCGGCCGTTCGGGTGAAGGTCTGGCCCTCAATAAACCCGTTCGACAACAAGTAGCCGTTTTCAAATGTGTTGCGATTGGTGATTTCCTGATACTCGGTATCCCAGGTGGAATCGATGTGGAGCCCGATCGGACTGGAGTTCAGGTTGTCGAGACCTGTGGTACTGGCCAAGTAACAGTTGTTGTATCCGTGCATCCCGGCGCTGGCGAGGCTCGCCAAAATCATCGACGTTGCGAGAATCTTCATGCGTTGTCCCCTTTCGGAGGTGGATGGTGCTAGACGGAATGGAATGGATTGCTGGACGGTGTGCTTGTGGCAGACTGGAGAGTCCTGTATGTTCGTGCTAGATTCTAGCATGGATCTGGAGGACTTTGCAAGCCCAGACCAGGTCCTGATCGCCATTCAGGAAGCGATCCCGGAAAATCGGGGCAGAATGTGTCCAGCTAGAGGTTTGGGGAAGGGGCATATTTTGACGAATCAGATTTCTGTCCGTGGATTCACGTTCTTGTCCGTTTGCCAGGAATGACTTGCAACAGGATCAAAGCTGGAATCTTCCCGTCCAATGGATCCTTTCTCCCTTGAACGCGTAAAGGATTCACGGTTGGGCGCAGCCCGGAATTGGCTGTTCGGTCCGGGAATGCTCTTGAAATCGAATCTACAGGATTTCCTGGCCAAAGGAGCGATGTGGAACCGCTCAAGTTCGCCAATCCGTTGACAAAAGTTTCAAGGTGGTCGGTTCAACCTAGATCCCGCAATAGAACCGGGTGCATCGCATCCCAGCCCGCATCGCATCTTGGTTCGTACAGTCTCCTCTCCGCATCGGGCAGGTGATGCGCCTCGTCGCCTGCCAAACCAATCTGCAACGCGTTCTGGGCGCGCTGCATCCCTCTCTACTGCGGGATCTAGGTTCAACTCATTTGGAGAAAGGGGAGGGCTCCTCCGGAATCCGCCAGGGGAAGATTTCCAGCCGGGAGACCACACGAGGTCCATTTTCGTCCCAGGTTTCGGGAGTGGGTAGAATGTGTCCGAACTGACCTGGAATTTGCAATCGACCGGCCCGATGAAGTGCTTCCAGAGCGGCGAGTTGGGAATGAAAGGCGTGGGTTGAATCCGCCCGAGGGTCGGGGCCGCTCCAATGCAGGGGCCCCGTGAGGACTTGGACAATCGATTCCAGGCCATAATGATTCCAACAATCAATGACCAAAGCCGCCTCGTACCCATTGGACCTGGCCAAAGGAAGGGCTTTGATTTCCTGGGTTCGCAAGGCAAGAAGTGGCGAGGCGGGATCCGAAATCAGCGACAAGGGTTGGCAGAGTGCCGCCAGCAGTGGACGCAGGGAATAGCGCGAAAGAACGCTTCCCTCGGCGCTTTCGGCACCCAAGGCGATGCGGCAACTGGGCTGATCGAGCAGGACAGCCAATAGCGAGGCCAACGCATCGAGTTCCACGCGCACAAGACTCGCGGGAGCTACCGCGAGGATGTCCGAATCGGACACCTCCAGGGCTCGCCCCAAACCATCTCCATGGGCTCCCATTCCTGTCCGGATGGCGTGCTGGGGGTTTTCTAAAATCTTCGCGCCATGGGCGCGGGCGATCTCCACGGTGGCGTCGGAACTCCCTAGGTCGGCCACCATGATTTCATGCCAAGGTGCGTGACCACCAGGCCATCCATGTTGCAACAAGAGCAGGTGCCGCCCGATGGTCTGGGCATTGTTGTGGGACAAAAGCAGCAACGCCAATTTGGAGCCGTCGCGAGCTGATTCCGAAATGCGTCGGGCTGCGTCGCTTGTCGGAAGTCGGCTGTTGTGGGAAAGCCAAGTTTCGGCGGACATGCTCATGGAAGGTTGCGCCCGGCGATTTGGATGGTGGCGGCGTAGGCTTGGCGCAAACCGGAAGCGAGACTGTCCAGATACAGAGTTTCCATTTGGGTTTCGATGCCCACGGCGTTGCACAACCCGATGGTCGCAGCGGCAACTCCATAGTGGAGACACACCGAAGCGTCCGAACTGGAGGCGCCAAGCTTTGAGGTCAGACCGGCCCAGGATTGGGCTTCGCGAATTCCGTTGATCAAGGGGTGGTCCGGATACAATCCCGTCGCGTGCCGGAATCCTTTTTGTTGCAAGATGGCACGGCAGCCGGGCTGGCCCCGGGTGAGTTTTTGGGCGGTGAGTTGGGCCTCGAGAATCAATCGCTGCAATTCTTCTTCGCTGTCCGAACGCAACTCGAATCGCAAGGTGGCCTTGGAGGGTAG
>CAIKAA010000095.1 GCA_903825275.1 uncultured Fibrobacterota bacterium
ATCGCAATCGAGGGCAAATCCTACAGAATGGACCGAAAAAAGAGGATCGAAACAACAGAGGGCTAACTTTCCCAATGACCGCCGGGTGGATCACTTTCAAGTGTCCGCGACCGAATCACTTTGACGTGTCCGCTGACACCCCCAAACCCGGCCAGGGCACCGAGCGCGAAGCGCGAGCCCGGAGAAGGGCGGCCCCACCCCTGGGTGGGGAGGCGCCCAATTGCGATCGCGACCTAGCCTGCGCTCGCCTTCCACCCTCGCGCCGCCGCCAGCGCCGCCTCGGCTTGCAGCGTCTTCTTCAAACCCTTGTCCTTCTTGCGGGCGCCTTCGGGGAAGACGGGATCGGGCAGTAAGCCGTAGTTGATGTTCATCGGTTGGAACACCGGGGCGTCGTCGGGGCGAGGGCTGGTTAGGAAGTGGACTAGGCTCCCCAGGGCGGACTCCACGGGAAGTGGCCGATCCATTGCGGTGGTCAAGCGCGCGTGGAGCTGCTGGGCCGCGTACCAGCCGGTGGCCAAGGCTTCGGTATAGCCTTCGGCGCCGGTGATCTGGCCCGCCAAAAAGACTTTGGGAGCGACCTTGAGGCTAAAATCGCGGTTCAACACCACCGGGCTGTTCACGAAGGAATTGCGGTGCATGGAACCCAATCGGACAAATTCTGCCTTGGCCAGCGCCGGGATCAAACCGAACAGGCGTTTTTGTTCGCCCCACTTCAGCCGAGTTTGGCACCCCACCAGATTTGCTAGGCTTCCCGAGTCGTTCTCGGACCGCAGCTGGAGCACCGCCCAGGGGCGCCGTCCGGTCTTGGGGTCGTCCAGCCCGATGGGGCGCATCGGGCCGTGGCGGAGGGTCTCGGGGCCACGGCGGGCCATTTCCTCGATGGGCAGACACCCTTCAAACAACTCTTTGGGTTCGAAAGGTTTGGGTTCGACCGCATCCGCCGTGCGCAAGCCTTCCACGAAGGCGTCGTAGGTGGGGCGGTCCAGGGAGCAATTGATGAAGTCCGCGCCTACGCCCTTGTCCCAGCGGTTGGCCTTCCAGCAAAAGTCCCCGTCCAGCGAATCGGTTTCCACGATGGGCGCGATGGCATCGAAAAACGACAAGCGGGAGCTGCCGACAAGATCGGACAAAACACCCATCAAGGCGTCGGAAGCCAGTGGCCCGGGAGCCAAAAGGGTCCAGGCTTCCGGGTCGATCGAGGTGCATTCTTCCCGTCGCAGCTGGATGTTCGGGTTTTGGGCGATGGCGGCTTCCACCAGGCTTGAAAACCGGTCACGGTCGATCGCCAACGATTCACCCGCTGGAACCCGGGCTTCAAAGGCCAAGGGCAACAAGGCCGACTCCAACACGGCCAATTCTTCTTTGGCCAAACCATGCGCCGAGGATCTGCCCAAGCCCTTGAAACTGTTCGAACAAACGAGTTCGGCAAGCCGGCCGCCGCTGTGGGCCGGGGTGGGGCGGTGGGGTCGCATTTCCCACAATTCGACGCGGTGGCCCAAACGCGCCAGGGTGAGGGCGGCTTCACAGCCCGCAAGGCCGCCGCCGATAATTTGGATGGGTCTTGGCATCATGAGGGACAACGAAGTAGCAATCCTGGAAGATGGGGGAGTATTATTCGATCCATGAAAGTCATACGGGAATCCCTCCTCGATCCGGTCGAGAACAGCATTGGTGCGATCCACAACGGGAATATGTGCATTGTTGTCGACGACGAAGATCGCGA
>CAIKAA010000096.1 GCA_903825275.1 uncultured Fibrobacterota bacterium
ACCTGAAGGTGGCTTCACCTCGCATTTGATGCCGTATTGTGGTCGGCCGGTCGGCCTCGGTGCCCTGTCCGTTGTAGGGATCGGGCATGCCCGATCCCTACAATTGCCCGATCCCTACCGATGGACAGGGCACCCGCCTGGCGGCGGCCCTTCGGGTGGCTGGCGCGTTATTTGGTGTTCTTCAATTCCTCGTACCAGTTTTGCATCACGTAAAATGCGCGTTTCTTTTGGCCCTTGTCCGAAACCAATCCTTTGCGATTGAAATCGTCTTGCATTCCGGGGAGCTGGCGCCGTGGTGAGCGAAAATCCTTTAAAATCCATGGCGTCGTTCCCGCCAAGCCGGGAATCCGCTTGAGCATGTTCACGCTCCGGATGTACAGGTCTTCCTGGTAATCTTCCGTGAAACGGTCGGTCTTGGAGCCTCTTAATCCGTAAACGCATTCCCCGCCAAATTCAGTAACCAAGACAGGCTTTTGCTCCGAAAACGTCCATTCCACGCGGTCGCATTTTTCCGGCAGCCCATCATACCAGCCCACATATTCATTGAAGCTCAAGACATCAAATAGTTTGCTCATCTTGTCATTGACGGTGATCAAGCCTGGTTTGATTTCTTCTTTCTCCAAAGCTGCACTAAGGAATCGCGTGTTATCCAAGATCCGCGCCTTCTTTGCCAAGCGTGTCAAGAAATCGAGTCGTTCGGGGCTTTGAGGGGTTTCGTTGGCGATGGACCAAATGATGACGTTTGCGCGATTCTTGTCGCGGGTAATCATGTCTATCAGCTGGTTTTCGGCATTGGCATAGGTCTCGGGATTGGACCATTGGATTGTCCAGTACACCGGGATTTCCGACCAGACCATCAGGCCCATTTTTTCAGCCGTGCGAATCATTTGTTCATTGTGCGGATAATGAGCCAAGCGCACGAAATTGCAGCCCATTTCCTTGGCCCATCCCAACAGAATCCCGGCCTCATCTGCAGAGTAGGCTCTTCCATTGCGATAAGCTGCCTCCTCATGAATGCTCACTCCGCGCAAAAAGGTTTCCTTCCCATTCAGCAATATCTTCGTCCCTTTGGTTTCCAGGGTCCGAAACCCGATTTCATCGGAAATCTGATCGCTCTCGGAGGTCAAGGAAACCTTGTAGAGCTTGGGGTTCTCCGGACTCCACAATGCCGGTGTCGCCTTGATTTCCACACGGGCATACCCGGTGGAATCCGACGTGACGTCTTGAGCAATCTTCAACTCGGGAATTTCGATCTTGATTTTTTGGCGGCTTTGATTGCCATCCAAGCGAACCCAGCCAATGATGGCTGCCTTGTCGCCTTTTTTCAATTGAATCATGTAATCGCGAATAAATGTCGCCGGCGTTTCGATCAAGTTCACCTGTCGGGTAATCCCGCCGTAGTTCCACCAATCCGTATTGAGTGTTGGAACTCCTTCCAGCAGCCGCTTGTTATCGACTTTCACCACTACGGAATTGTTGCCCGCTTTGAGGTTCCCGGTCACCTCAAAATTGAACGGAGTAAATCCACCCACATGCTTGCCCAGCTCCTTTCCATTCAAATACACGATCGATTCATAGTTTGCCGCCGCAAAGTGCAAAAATTGACG
>CAIKAA010000097.1 GCA_903825275.1 uncultured Fibrobacterota bacterium
CGTATAGCACCGCTGCTTCGTCGGTGGCCGGCAGATTCTTTGCCGCCAGTTCCTTCTTGAGGTCGTCCATTTTGGGAGCCAAAAGATCGGCGCCGCGCCCTTCGATGGGCTTTTGGCCGGTCTGTTCGCAAACCAGCTTGAGCACGTCCGGATCGATGGCCCCCGGAGTCTTGCCGTACTTGCCCAACACGATGTCCTTGGTGTTTTGGGCAATGATCTTCCAGCGACCCATCTTGACGTTCATCATGGCCTGGGTGCCCACGATTTGCGAGGTGGGAGTCACCAAGGGAATCCAACCCAGGCACTGGCGGACATACGTCATTTCGTCCATGACTTCGGCGACCTTGTCGCCCATGCCCTGCTCCTTGAGTTGGTTCAGGAAGTTCGACATCATGCCACCAGGAACCTGGTAGCGTAAAATGCCCACATCGGTCCGCTCGTTGTCGGGGCTGGTGTAGGCCGCCAACTCCTGGTAGATGCCTTCGAAATACTTCATCAGCTCGAACAAGTCGGCCTTATTGTAGGACGTTTCGCGACCCGAACCTTGGAGCATTTCTTGCATCAACAACGTATCGGGCTGGCCCGTTCCGTTGGCGAAGGGAGCGATCGAGCAATCCAAAATATCCACGCCTGCCGTGACCGCTGCGTAATAGGCCGTATTGGCCAGTCCCGCCGTGTTGTGGCTATGGAGCGACAACGGGATCTTGATCTTGGCCTTGATCGCCTTGACCAAGTCGTAGGCGATCGGAGCGATCAAAAGGCCGGCCATGTCCTTGATGCAGACAGAATCTGCCCCCATCTCTTCCAGCTCGACGGCCATCTGCACAAAGGCCTCGACGGTGTGGACCGGCGAAACCGTGTAAGACAGAGCACCCTGGGCGTGGCCGCCAAATTCCTTGGTCGCGGCAATGGCGGTCTTGAGATTGCGGGTATCGTTCAGGGCATCGAAAATGCGCAGGTTGGTCATCCCCGCATCGATGGAGCACTTGACGAAAGCGCGCACGACATCGTCCGGGAAAGCCGTGTACTGGACAATATTTTGACCGCGCAGCAACATTTGGTGCGGGGTCTTGGGCGAAAGCTTCTTGAGGGCGCGCAGGCGGTCAAAAGGGTTTTCGGCCAGGTAACGAAGGCACGAATCGATTGTGGCTCCGCCCCAGGTTTCCAAGGCGTTGAAGCCAAGGTTATCGAGCTTTTCCACCACCGGGAGCATCTGCGAAGTCTTCATTCGCGTGGCTGCCAACGACTGGTGTCCGTCGCGCAGGACGGTTTGGTTGAAAACGACAGGCTTGGACATTGCGAAACTCCTAAAATGCTCCCCAGATGACCGGCTTGAACCAGCTCTGGGCTTGTGTCGGATTCTAAGTGAAGAGGATACCAAAATTGGAGTTGCTTGTCTAGATCTCGCTCGATTTCAAACCACCAAAAAAGGCCATCCTTGCGGATGGCCTTCGTTTTTCTTCAACGAAAAGAACGGATCAGACGAACTTGTCGTCCAGCGAACTCAGCGCGCGCATGTATTGGGCGCGTTCAAAAGCCCGTGGATCGGCCACATGGCGCTGGCTCATCGAACCGCGCATCTGATCGACAGAGTCGTATTCGTGTTCCAACATCCAGGTGTCCAAATCCTTGAGGATGGACGGAATTTGTCCAATGCCGTTTTGCAACAGCGTGGAAGCGACTTGTCCCACCTGGGCACCGGCCAAGAGCGATTTCAACAAGTCCCGCCCCGAGTGGATGCCGCCGGAAAGCGCGATTTCCAAGGGAACGCGTCCCGCCAAGATCGCCGTCCAACGCAACGGCAACCGAAGGTCTTCGGAGGTCGAAAGCGATGCGGCTGGATTCACGGCCAAGTTTTCGGGGTCGATGTCGGGCTGCAGGAAGCGGTTGAACAAAACCACACCCTTGGCACCCGCCATTCCTAGGCGACGAACCAGGTTCGGGATCGAGGAATAGAACGGGGACAATTTCACCGCGACAGGAATGCCGATCCGGGAGCAGACATCCGCCACCAAGTCGACGACCATCTCGTCCACTTGGGCGCCGGCCAAGTCCGTTTCGGTCGGCATCTGGTAGATGTTGAGCTCCAGAGCATCGACACCAGTCGCCTCGATGCGGCGGGACCATTCCGTCCAGCCACCGCGTGTATACCCGTTCAAGGAGCCGATCACGGGCACGGACACCGCTTTGCGGATGGCCGCGAGGTGATCGAGATACTTCTCGGTCCCCAAGTTGTAGTTGCCCAAGTTCGGGAAGTAGTCCAGCGCCTCGGGATGCATCCCCGAGCCACGCGCCAGGAAATGGTCCATTTCTTGGGATTCATGGCGCAACTGTTCTTCGAACAGCGAATACACCACGACCGCCCCAATACCCGCATCGGCCAATTTCTGGACATGCTCGACCTTGCGCGTCAGCGGCGATGCCGATGCAATCAAGGGATTGGCAAGTTCCAGCCCGAGATAGGAGGTGTTGAGCTTGGCCATCAGTCAGCATCTTTCTGGGCAGCCAAGTAAGAAAGATGAGACCAACGGGCGGCGTTGCCCTTCTTGGCATCCGCCATCAACATGTCGGCGCGCGGCTTGTCGGACGACAGCAACATCTTGTAGCGGGTCTCGTTGTAGGCGTACTTCTCCAGATCGATGGACGGATCCTTCGAATCGAGCTGGAAGCCGTTCTTGCCAGCCAAGGCCAGCTCGGGATTGTAGCGGTACAACGGCCAGTGACCCGACTGCACGGCCAACTTCTGCTGCTCCAACCCCTTTTGGATGTTGAATCCGTGGGCGATGCAATGGCTGTAAGCCAAGATCAGCGAAGGCCCGTCGTAAGCTTCGGCTTCTTGCATGACCTTGACCGTGTGGGCGTCGTTGGCACCCATCGCGATGCGGGCCACGTACACATACCCGTAGGCCATGGCGATCATGCCCATGTCCTTTTTGGGGAAACCCTTGCCGGTGGCGGCGAACTTGGCCACCGCCCCTGTGGGGGTCGACTTGGAAGCCTGGCCGCCGGTGTTGGAGTACACCTCGGTGTCCAGCACCAGCACGTTGACATTGCGGCCCGAAGCAAGGACATGGTCCAAGCCACCGTAACCGATGTCGTAGGCCCAGCCATCGCCGCCAAAAATCCAGACCGAGCGGCGGACCAGATTGTCGGCCAACTGCTTCAGGTCCTTGGCTGCTGGCGAGTCGTCGGAGGCCAGCTTTTCCTGGAGAAGAGCCACTCGCTTGCGCTGTTCGGAAAGGCCGAGTTCACTCTTCTGATCGGCAGTAAGAAGGGCAGTGACGAGCTCGTCGCCCAACACGTCGCTGAACTTCTTCACGAGTTCGCGAGCGTACTCTTCCTGCTTGTCCAAGGAAAGACGCATCCCCAAACCGAATTCGGCATTGTCTTCGAACAAGGAGTTCGACCAAGCCGGACCGCGCCCTTCGGCGTTCTTGGTGTACGGAGTGGTGGGCAAGTTGCCGCCATAGATCGAACTGCAACCCGTCGCGTTGGCGATGTGCATGCGATCGCCGAACATTTGGGTCACCAGCTTGATGTAGGGGGTTTCGCCGCAACCTGCGCAAGCGCCCGAGAATTCGAAGAGCGGCTGCAAGATCTGGCTGTTCTTCACGTTGTTGGGATTGACCGTGGTGCGGTCAATTTCTGGCAACGAGAGGAAGAAATCCCAATTGGTCTTTTCTTTCTCCAAAACAGGTTGGACCGGCACCATGTTGATGGAGCGGCGCGAGCTGTCGGTCTTGTCGCGGCCCGGGCAGGCCTCGACGCAAAGTCCGCAACCGGTGCAGTCTTCGGGACTGACCTGAAGGCTGAAGTCGTGACCCGGGAATTCCTTGAAGAACTTGGCAGGAACGTGCTTGAAGCTTTCCGGAGCGCTACCGAAGGCTTCGGACTTGTTGAGCTTCACGCGAATCACGGCGTGCGGGCAAACCAGGGCGCACTTGGCGCACTGGATGCAGGTAGACGTGTCCCACTCGGGGATTTCCAAGGCGAAGTTGCGCTTCTCGAAGGCGGTCGTTCCCAGCGGATAGGTTCCGTCGACCGGCATGGCGCTGACGGGCAACGAGTCGCCGTCGAACGCGATCATGGGGCCAAGCACGTTTTGGACAAATTTTGGCGCCGAACTGGGAACCGCGGCTGGACGCGAATGGTCGGAGGTCACCACATCCGAGTAGGCAACTTCGAACAGATTTTCGACGGACTTGTCGACCGCGTTGAAATTCTGTTGGATCACGGCTTCGCCGCGCTTGCCATAGGTCTTCTTGATCGCGTACTTGATCTGGGCGATGGCTTCGTCGCGGGGCAGCACGCCCGAGATGGCGAAGAAGCAAGTCTGCATCACCGTGTTGGTACGATTGCCCATGCCGGTGTCCTTGGCCACCTGGTAGGCATCGATCACGTAGAACTTGAGCTTCTTCGAAATGATCTGCGACTGGACTTCGGAAGGCAGCTTGGACCAGATGACGTCCTTGCCCCAAGTGGTGTTCAGAAGGAACACGGCACCGGGAGCGGCGTACTTGAGCATTTCCACCTTTTCGAGGAAGCTCTCGGCGTGGCAGGCCACGAAGGAAGCATGCTCGATCAGGTAGGGAGCGCGGATGGGGTTGGGTCCAAAGCGCAGGTGGGAAACCGTCAAACCTCCCGACTTCTTCGAGTCGTAGAAGAAGTAGCCCTGGGCGTGGTTGTCGGTCTCTTCCCCAATGATCTTGATCGAGTTCTTGTTGGCGCCCACGGTGCCGTCCGAGCCCACACCGAAGAACAAGCAACGCACTGACTTTTCGTCTTCGACATTGAAGGAAGGATCGAACGGCAACGACAGATGGGTGACGTCGTCGTTGATTCCCACGGTGAAGTGGGTTTTGGGCGAAGCACTCTTCAGGTCGTCGAAGACGGCCTTGGCCATGGCCGGAGTGAATTCCTTGGAGGAGAGGCCATAGCGTCCACCAGCGATGATGTCGAAGGAACGACCCATCTCGTTGGCGGCGGCGACCACGTCCAAGAACAAAGGCTCACCCAAGGAGCCTGGCTCCTTGGTGCGATCCAATACCGAAATCTTCTTGGCAGAAGCGGGGATGGCGGCCACAAAGGACTTGGCGTCGAAGGGACGGAACAAGCGAACGGCCAGCACGCCGACCTTTTCGCCCTTGGCCATCAAGGCTTTGACGGTTTCCTCGACGGTTTCGACCGAGGATCCCATGGTGATGATCACGCGCTCGGCATCCGGGGCGCCAAAATATTCGTACAGCTTGTATTGGCGGCCGGTCATGGCGGCGAACTGGTCCATCCGCTTCTGCACGATGGCTGGTGTGGCCAAGTAGAAGCAGTTGGAACTTTCGCGACCCTGGAAGTAGACGTCAGGGTTTTGGGCGGTGCCGCGAATGAAGGGATTTTCCGGGTTCAGGCCGCGACGGCGGTGGTCGGCCACCAGCTCGGCGGGGACCATGGAACGCATCTGGTCGTCGGTCAGAGGCAACATCTTGTGGACTTCGTGCGAGGTGCGGAACCCGTCGAAGAAGTGCATGAACGGCACGCGGCTGTCCAGCGTGGCGGCCTGGGAAATCAAAGCAAAGTCGTGGGCTTCTTGCACGCTGTTCGAGCAAAGCAGAGCCCAGCCAGTCTGGCGAACGGCCATGACGTCCTGATGGTCGCCGTAAATCGACAAACCTTGTGCGGCCAAGGCGCGGGCCGACACGTGGAAGACCGTCGAAGTCAGCTCGCCGGCGATCTTGTACATGTTCGGGATCATCAGCAACAGACCCTGCGAACACGTGAAGGTGGTGGTGAGCGATCCGGTCTGGAGCGCCCCGTGGACGGCACCGGCGGCGCCGCCTTCCGACTGCATTTCGATCACGAGTGGAACGGTTCCCCAAATGTTCGGCTTGTTCATCGCCGACCATTGGTCCGAGAATTCTCCCATCGGGGTCGAGGGGGTGATCGGATAGATCGCGATCACCTCGTTGGTCTTGTGAGCTACCATGGCCACGGCTTCGGTGGCGTCGACTGTGAGCATTTTCTTGGTACCAGACTCGGATGACATGTGTCAGTTCCCCTTTCCGGAGTGTTTGGGTATTCAGCGAAAAAAAATAAGATGCCTTAATCCAATTTGGTGCATAATCGGATAAAAAGGTCCAAATACTGAGTTCCAACCCAAACGAGAAGCTTCCCGCCTGGAGAATGGTCCACCAAGAAGAATTCCGGATTGAAGTGTCCGGATTCTTTGCTAGGTTTCTGACGCTTTCGGCGGCAAACGCCGGCACTCTTCTCTTGTTGAAAGGAATCTGAGAATCATGGCTATCAAGATCGGCATCAATGGATTTGGACGCATCGGCCGCATGGTTTTCCGCGCAGCCGTGAAGAATTTCTCGGACGTCGAGATCGTCGGCATCAACGATCTCCTCGAACCAGCTTACCTCGCGTACATGCTCAAGTATGACTCCGTCCATGGTCCCTTCCAGGGCGAAGTTTCGGTCGAAGGCAACAACCTTGTGGTCAACGGCAAGAAAATTCGCCTGACTGCCGAGAAGGACCCGGCCAATCTGAAGTGGAACGAAGTCGACGCCGTCGTCGTAGTCGAATCCACCGGCTTCTTACTGGACAAGGAAGGCGCATCCAAGCACCTGACCGCTGGCGCAAAAAAGGTTA
>CAIKAA010000098.1 GCA_903825275.1 uncultured Fibrobacterota bacterium
AATCCGGCCTTTTTGGCGTTGATGAATCTGAATTTGGCGAATGTGGTCGGACGGGACGATTATTCCTTCTTCCCCTCGGCGCTGGCCGAACGGCTACGCAGCGAAGATCGGCAAGTTCTTCGGGAAGGACGGAATCTGGAGTTTGAACGGGAAATGGCCATGGAGGATGGTTCCAAGCGATGGGTGCATGTGGTCAAAGTCCCGCTTCGCGACAAGGACGGGGTGGCGTCGGGAGTGCTTGGGATCTTTTGGGACGTTTCCGCCGATCGGGAGGGGAGGCGCCGGTTGCACGAAAGCGAAGAACGATTTCGCAGCACTTTTGAACAAGCCGGAGTGGGGATTGTCCATGCCGACCTAGAAGGCAAGTTGTTGCGTTCCAATCTCCGATTTTGCCAGATGTTGGGTTGTGGAGAAACCGATTTGGTCGGGAAGACCATCCGGGACATCACCCATGAAACCGACGTGGAACGCGACCTGGCCCAATCGGCGGCTTTGCTCAGGGGCGAGATCGAATCCTTCAGCATGGAAAAACGCTATTTGAAAAGCAACGGAGGCTTGACCTGGGCGAACCTCACTGTTTCCTTGCTGCGCGACTCGCTGGGGGTGCCGCAATCGTTCATGGGCGTGATCGAAGACATCAACGACCGCAGGAAATCGGAGGAGCAAGAGCACCGCGACGAGCTCCTGTACAAAGCCCTTCTCAAGCTGGGCCAGATGGATGCTTCGGAAATGAACGAGGTGATGAATTTCGCCCTGGAGACGGCCCAGGAATTGGCATCGAGCAAGATCGGATACATCTATTTCTACAGCGAAAAGACGGAATTGTTGACCCTGTTCGCGTGGTCAAAAAGTGTCATGCCCGAGTGCTCGGTGATGAATCCCCAGACCGAATACGAACTATCCAAGACCGGCCTCTGGGGAGAAGCCATCCGTCAAAGAAAAGCCTCGATCACCAACGACTACCAGTCACCAAATCCCCACAAAAAGGGCGTTCCCGAAGGACATGTTGCCTTGGCGCGGCACATGAACGTCCCCATTTTCCACAATAACGAAATCGTCGCCTTGATTGGCGTGGGCAACAAGGAATCGGATTACTCGGAAACCGATGTGCGCCATCTTTCCATTTTGATGGACGGAGTCTGGCAGTTGAAGGTGCGCTCCGAAGCCGAGAAGACCATCATCCAGCTCAATGTCGAACTGGAACAACGGGTGGTCGATCGCACCAATGAGCTTTCGTACGCCCTGGACTTGCTGGCCCAAAGCGAACAACAGCATCGCGAGTTGTTCGAGACGATGACCCAAGGCGTGGTGTACCAAAACGCTCTTGGACAGGTGACCAAAGCCAACTTCGCTGCCGAGAAAGTGTTGGGAGTGACGTTGGATCAATTACAGGGACGGACCTCGATGGACCCGAGGTGGCAGACCATCCACGAAGATGGGACTCCCTTTCCCGGAGAAGAACATCCCGCCATGGTCGCCTTGCGGACTGGACAAATTGTGTCCAATGTCGTCATGGGAATCTTCAACCCCCTTGAAAATCAACACCGCTGGGCTTCGGTGACGGCCGTCCCCCAGTTTCGGGCGGGAGAATCCAAGCCCCACCAGGCCTATGCCACCCTCCAGGACATCACGGAAAAAATCGCCCTGGAACGAGAGAAGAACCAGATTTTCGAACTCTCCCAAGACATCATCTGCATCGCCACCTTCGATGGGTATTTCCGGTTCGCCAACAAGGCCCTGGAACGGATCTTGGGTTATGACAAACCTTTCTTGACCTCCCGGCCCTTCTTGGATCTGGTCCTTCCCGAAGATCGCGAGGAAACCCTTCGCGTGATGTCGGCGCTAGCCGACAATAGGCGCTTGCACGGTTTCGAGAATCGCTACCGCGCCGCCGATGGGTCGATCGTGTGGCTTTCGTGGAACGCGACGCCCGATGTCAAAAATTGTCTGATCTACGCCATCGCCCACGATGTGACCGAGAAGAAACAGTTCCAACTGGAATTGGAGCGGGCGAAGAACGAAGCCGAACAAGCCAATCGCGCCAAAAGCGAATTTTTGGCCAACATGAGCCATGAAATCCGCACTCCCCTCAACGCGGTCACGGGGTTCAGCGAATTGCTTTCCACCATCTTGATCGACGAGAAGCAGAAGAAATACGCCCATTCCATCCGCAGCGCGGGCCGCAGTTTGTTGACCTTGATCAATGACATTTTGGACCTCTCCAAAATCGAAGCCGGAATGATGACGGTCGAATTGGAACAGGTGTCTCTTCCCGCCCTCTTGAGCGAGATGAGGGGCATTTTCGAAATCAACGCCTCCGAAAAGGAAGTGGGCTTCGAAATTGTCCATGGGAACGATTTTCCGGCCTTTTTGAAATTGGACGAAACCCGGTTGCGCCAAGTCCTGCTCAACCTGATCGGGAATGCCTTCAAGTTCACCCAGAAGGGAAGCATTGCTGTCGAAGCGTCCGTCCAAGAGGTCGGGCCCAACGAGGTGGATCTCTCGATTTTGATTCGCGATACCGGCAGGGGGATCCCCCAAGACCAGCAAGGGGTCATTTTCGAGTCGTTTCGCCAACAGGCAGGGCAGAACAGCCATGAATTCGGAGGGACGGGTTTGGGGCTGGCGATCAGCAGTCGGTTGGTCGGGGTCATGGGAGGCCGTTTATCGGTGGAGAGCCAAATGGGAGTGGGGAGCTGCTTTACCATTTTCCTTCCCGCAATCAAGGTGGTCGAGCAAGGTCCTCCGGTCGAGAAGTTCCCTCCCGATTTTGATGTCTCTCGGATTCGATTTGGGGAGGCCAAAATCCTGGTGGTGGATGACATGGCTTCGAATCGCGACCTTTTGAAGGAGGTCTTGCGGGTTTGCGGAGTAGAAACCATCGAGGCTTCCAATGGACAAGAGGCGATCCATCGGATTGCCGAGGTCAAGCCGGATCTGATCATCATGGACTTGCGGATGCCGGTCATGGATGGCTGGGCGGCGGCGGCCCAGATCAAAGGAAAACCCCTAACCAACACCATTCCGATCGTCGCCTTGACCGCTTCTACCTCCAACACTTGTGGCGACGAGCCCAACCTCTTTGACCATTATTTGGGCAAGCCCGTCGTGATGGCCGATCTCTTGGGCGTGATTTGCAAATTCCTTCCCCATACCCGGCTACCTGATTCCCTGGTGGACTGCCTGCCAGAGGATTTTGAGGCGGTTGAATTTCGCGAGCCGTTATTGGAATATTTCCACCATGACCTGCTGCCGAGACTTGCCAAAATGACTGTCCAGATCGAAATCGATCCTTTGAAAAAGGTGGCTCGCGAGTTGGATCAGAAGTCCGAGCAGTTTGGGGCATCGGGTTTGGGAAAGATTGCCCAGCGGTTGGCCAGGTCGGTGGGACAATTCGATGTTGTGGGTATCCGGCGCTGCAAGGCCGAAATCGAGGAGTTTGTCCAAGTCCTCGAGGTGGGAGGAAGAGAATGAATTCCCCAGGTTCGATCTTGATCGTCGATGACAATCCCCAAAACATCCAGGTGTTGGGAGCCATCTTGCAAACAGCCAACCATTCCCTATCCATCGTGATGAATGGCGCCGATGCCTTGAGTTATTTGAAGACCACGTCGGTGGATCTGGTGCTTCTGGATGTGATGATGCCGGGATTGAGCGGTTTCGAGGTTTGCGAAAAGATCAAAGCCGATCCGAATCTCAAGGACATCCCCGTGATCTTTTTGACGGCCAAGAGCGATCTGGGCGATTTGATCAAGGGGTTCGAGGCGGGTGCGGTGGATTATGTCACCAAGCCCTTCCAGGCCGCCGAGCTGCTCGCGCGCGTCAAAACCCACATCGCCCTCCACCGTTCCACCCAAGAAATCATTCGGCTCCAAGGGATTTTGCCCATCTGTTCCTGCTGTCGCAAAATTCGCGACGATGACGGATATTGGCAGCAAGTGGAAGAATACTTGGTGGCCCATACCGAGGTCCGCTTTTCCCACGGCATCTGCAACGACTGTGTCCGCACCCTGTACCCCGATATTGCCGACAGGGTTTTGGCGCAATAACGCCAATTCCCCCGTTGCCTTCGATCAGGTCCTTGGCGTTTCGCACCGGCGACTTTGCCTTACCCGAAGAGAATTTTCAGGTAGAAAAGAGGCGACGCCAAGGTCTTCTTGGGAATCACATTCGCGAGCATTCCCGAGATTTGGTCGCGGACATATTCCGACCGGGCGGCTTTGCCCAAAACCCAGTTCAAGAGCCACTTCTTGCGTCCGATTTGCTGGAGCCGGTGCGAGAGCATGAGCTCGTGGCCCAGGTAAGCCCAGAAACGGTCGTCGTAGCGCTTGAGAAAGGCTTCCGAGACATCTGCGGCATCGATGGCTTCCTTGGCCGCATAGGCTGCCATCTTGCCCGAATGCATGGCGCCGCCGACACCTTCGCCCGTAAAGGGGTCGATCAATCCCGCGGCATCGCCGGCCAGCATGAAGCCGTTGCCGTACATCTTGCGACGCTTGGACCCCAATGGCAAATCCCATTGGACCGGGCGTTCCAGCGGCTTGGCGTTGGCAAAACGCTTCTGGAACAGGGGATTGGCGATCGCCTTGGCCAAAAGCTCCCGCAAGTCGATGTTGCGTGCCTGGATGTCGCGGTCCATCATTCCCAGTCCCACATTGGCCTTGCCGTCTTCCAGCGGAAAAATCCAAAAATAGCCGGGGATGATGTCGTTCACGAAATGGACTTCGATCGCTTCACTCAGTCCTTCAATGCCTTCCCAATATTGGCGCAACGCCTGCACGTAATGGTCGGGGTGGCGCTCGTAGGTTCCGGTTTCGCGGGCCACGATCGATTTGTAGCCGTCGGCCCCGATCACCACCTTGGCGCGATAGGTCTCGTCGACTTCCGATCCGTATCCGCGTCCGCGCACGCCAACGACGGTGCCATTTTCTGTCAACAGGTTCGCGACCTTGAACTGCAAGCGCGTTTCGGCGGTGCTTTCCTCCACCCGGCGGTACAGGTACTCGTCGAACACCTTGCGGCGCACCACGTAGCCGTCGGTCTTTTGGGCGGCACCGGGAGGATTGAAGGTGATGTTCACGATGTCGCCCTTGGGCGAGCTGAAAATCACGCCGGTGGAATAGCCGTGCGGTCCGGCCTTGATCTTTTCCAGCAGGCCCAATTCCTTCAAGATGGGGATGCATTTTCCGGCCACGGCGTCGCCGCAAATCTTGTCCTTGGGAACTGATCGGGCTTCCAACAAGATCGTGCGCAGTCCCAGTTGGGAGGCGAAAATCGCGGCGGTGCATCCGGCAGGACCGGCTCCAACCACCACCACGTCGTATTCGTGCTCGAGCTGGGTCTGGTGTTGCGATTCCATAGGGGTTCGATTCCTCTCGGGTCTGGCGTAGCGGCGATCACGGTCGTGCTTGGATTGGGATGCAACCTAGAAAAGCGGGGATCCGGGTGCACCTTTGGATTGTAGGTCTATCAAGGGAGGGGGGGAGTCTTGATCGCACAAGTGTTGATGTTGGGATTGGTCGCGGGAATATTGGGGGGGATGTTCGGGATCGGTGGCGGAGCCATCATGGTGCCGGTCATGGTCCTGGCGTTTGGGATCGACCAAAAAATGGCCACCGGGACCTCGCTTTTGGCCCAATTGCTTCCCGTCGGGATGTTGGGAATCGGGGTCTATTACAAGGAAGGCAATCTGGATTGGCGCAAAGGCATGCTGTTGGCGGCTGGCCTTTTGGTGGGGAACCTGCTGGGGGCGGTCTTGGCGAACCAACCTTGGATTTCCCCACAGGCCATGCGCAAGGGCTATGGCGTGCTGCTCTTGCTGGTGGGCGCTCGTTACCTTTGGCTTTGAAGGATCAGTTGCGGAGCCAACGAATGGTGTCGGTGTCGTTGCGCTGATTCCATTTGGGCAGAGTCCACTTGAGGGTGTCCCCGCTGCGCGTCCAAAGGACTGTGTCGGGCAAGTTGGACTGTAGGGTGTTCATCATCCGGTAGGAGGGGTTCAGGACGATGTGGGAGCTGTCTCCAGGGGTCTTGGACCACCAGACCCAAGTCCCCTTTTCATACAGAGACATCGATTGGGTGGTTCCCGTTTGCAGGGAATCGAAAATGGTTCGTTCGTACCAGAATTTGGAAGAGACCGTCAGGCGATTCCAATAGGTGTGTCCGCCCGAGGTGTCGTTAGAGATCCAAGTGCCCATGAGGGCCGAATCGCTGGACACCACGAAGACGCCGTTGGGGGTCGGATCTTCGATGGGATCGAAGCTGCAAGCAGCAAGGACGAACACAATGGCCAAGGCAGATAATTTGCGCACCTCTGGAAATTTACTCCTCGGAAGATTTTTAAGCCATTCGACAGGTACTTTTCGAGAAATGAAGGGCTTCTTATCGCCAAAATTGGCCGATTCGCGAGTGGTGGGGTGGACCTCTCCCCATTACCACGTGAGCCCCGACAAGGTGTTGCCCCAAGGAATCTTGGCGTTAATTTTTCCCGGCACCACCGGCAAACCTCGCGATTACCGAAAGTTGGCGGAACAGGCCGGGGCGTTGGGCCTCCACGCTTTGGTCTTGCGTTATCCCAACGATGTCTCGATCAATGACTTGGCATCGGACGGAAGGGCCGACCATTTGAGCTTGCGCCGCGACCATTGGGACGGAGGGAACCGCTCGGGGAAGGTGGATCTGGCCCGCGGCGAGTGCATTTCGGACCGGTTGAATGCAGCCATGAACTGGCTTGGGGAACATCGTTCCGAAGAGGGATGGGGACAATTTCTGACCCAGGATGCTCTCGATTGGAGCAAGGTCGCCGCCCTCGGGCATTCTTTGGGAGGCGGCTACGCGGCCCTGTTGGCCGCCGACCACGAGCTGGACCGCTGTGTGACCTTTGCCTGGGCCGACTGGAACCGATCCAATGGCCAGTTGGCGGATTGGGTGATGAAGGCCAAGGCTTGGGCGACGCCCTCGAGTCGGCGGTTTTGGGTCGGTCACGAACGCGATGAAATGGTTCCCCATTCGGTGGGCGAGGCCATGGCCAAGGTCATGGTGCCGGGAGCGAAGAACGCGCGGATCGAATCGGACGATCCACCGTGGGGAAGGGCAAGAATTCTTTGGACAGATCTGGACCCATCCCACGATTGGCCCACCGCCCAGCCCTGCCACAATGCGCTGGTCTTGGATGTCGAGACCCCTCGTTGGCCCGACACAACCTGCATGTTGGCCGACGCTTGGACTTGGACGTTGGTGGGACGGGATCTGTGAGCCGTGGTCCGAATCGGCCCTTGTTGGGGCGGATTTCTGATCTTTGGATTCGGATTCGTCCGTGGACTCCTTGGGTGTCTCTCTCCCTGGGAATCTGGAGTGCGTTTGGGGTGGTTCGGCGCTACGATCAGGCGCGGCGGGTGGCGTGGTTGTTGGCAGGAATATGGCTCGCCTTCGGGGCGATGGTCTGGCTGAGGCGATTCGTGCGCCATCGCGAGGTGGCTCCCAAATGGGTGAGTGGGATGTCGTTCGCCCTCGCTTGGATCGCCCAGAGCATGAGCCAGGAAATTTTGTTCTTCGTGCTTCCGTTTTGGATCCGCAGCACGACTTGGACTTCGGTGAACGCGCCCTTTACGGTCCTTCTGATCGTCTTGGCGGGAGCCACGGTCTTCGATCCCGTTTACCAGGGCAAGATTGCACCCCGCACCCATTGGCTTCTGGTCCACAAAGCTTTGGTCGCGTTCGCCGGGTTGGCCTTTGTGGTTCCCGCCCTGTTGGGTGCTCACACCATCGCGGCGCTGGCCATAGCGGGGGGCTTGGCGGGAATGGCCACCACCTTCGCGATTCCCACCCAGCGAAAAGTGAACCTGGCTTTGCTCGGAGCCTTTGTGGGCGCTTCGATGGCGGTGATTTTTTGTGGCTGGATTGCCCCGGTACCGCTTCGGGTAGAAAAAGGGGTGATCACTTCCGGGGTCCGCGATCGCCTCCCGGTCGATAGCTTGTCCCGCTCTCCGATCGGTCGAGAGCTTTGGGCCTGGACTCCGGTCTTTGCTCCCTCGGGTTTGAACGACACCCTCGTGCATGCTTGGTCGCGCGATGGCCGCGAACTGGCGCGGGTCCCCTTGGTCCTCCACGGCGGGCGCAAGGAGGGATTTCGCACCTGGTCGTCTTCGCGGGGCGTCGCGTCCCAGGCGGGAAAGGTCCGGGTGGACGTGTCGACATCCGGTGGCCAATTGGTGGGACGAATGACGGTTTCTGTAGGGCCTCTGTAGGGATCGGGCATGCCCGATCCCTACAGAGGCCCTAACCCACCAACCACCGTCCGATATTGCGTTTTTTCTTGTTGAACTCGACGCCGACCTTGACGATTCGTTTGCCCGAGGCTTGGTAGGGGATCATGTACCCTTGCTCATCGATTTGTTTGAGGGCGAGTTCGGCTTTTCCCTTGAGCTTGAATTCGAACACGTAGACCGCGTCGGGGGTGTGAACGACCGAGTCGGCGCGGCCATTGGCCGATTTCACTTCGGATTGGATGTATTGGCCAAGCAGGGTGAAGACCAGGTAGAGGACGACTTGGTAATGGCGTTCCGTCTTGTCGTTGAGGTCGTAGGGAATGTTCTCGAAAAAGAAGCGCAGGCGCGTCATGAAGGCGTCGACATTGCCTTCCCTCAATTCCCTGGAAAACATCCCGATGTGGAAGCCTGTTTTCCCTTTTTCGACACCGGTGTAATCGGGCGACAAAAACTGAAGGAATCCATTTTTGACTTCGTCGTTGGGGTATCCCAGCGTGTAGAAGCGCAAGGCCTTGTCGTAGGACTTGATGGTCAAGTACCCGCTTTGGTAGATCACCGGCAGCGGGCGATCGGGATCCTGGCGGTAATTGGCGAAGTCGGCGGCTTCCAATTGGACACCATCGATCTCGCGCAGGTCGGCATTGGTCTTTTGCAACAACTCCACTAGGAAGGTAGGGGTGCCAGTCTGGAACCAATAATCGACAAATTCAAACCGATCCAGAAGATTCAAGGTGCTGAAGGGGTTGTAGACGCTGGGTCCATCCTGGTGGAACTTGTACCCGTTGTACATGCGACGCACTTCGGCCAAAGTTTCGTTTCTACCCAAATTTTGGTTTGATGCCAGAGATTCTAGCTCGGGGCCGAAATTGGCGAGAAGCTCTTCCTCGGTGATCCCGCAAAGGGTGGTGTAGGACGGGTGCAGGGAAAGGTCGGCGAGCTGGTTCAAATCCGAAAAGACGCTGACTTGGCCAAATTTTGTCACGCCCGTCAAAAGCAAGAACTTGAGGTGGGCATCGACGGATTTCAAGACTCCGAAGAATGGTTTGAGCGCCGCCTTCATTTCTTGGTTCAGCGCCGGGTTGTCCAGAGTTTGCAACAACGGCTTGTCGTATTCATCGATGATCACCGCTACCCGCTGGCCGGTGACCTGGTGGGCGCGCTCGATGACTCCACGAAATCGGCCAGGTAAGGATGCATCGGTTGCCGTGCCGTATTCGGTCTCCCACCGGATCAAGTGGTAGGTCAGGATATTTTGGAGGGATTCGACCGAGTCGTATTTCTCGGCGTTCAGATCGAGTCGCAAAACCGGATGTTTGGTCCACTTCTCTTCGAGCTTTTCGATGGCCAACCCAGCGAAAAGCTCTTTGTGTCCCTCCAGGTAAGCGGCCAAGGTGCTGCACAACAGCGACTTTCCAAACCGGCGAGGCCGGGAGAGGAAGTAGACGCGTCCTTCGTTGACCAGCTTGTAAACCAGTGCCGTCTTGTCGACATAGAGGTATCCGTCCTCGCGCAACGAGGGAAAGTCCTGGATCCCGATTGGCAGCTTGCGAAGGGCCATACCGGGGAAAGATAGGCATCATACCCCCGTCGTGCCGGTGCGGTTCAATGTCGATGGTGAGGGTGGACGGACCATGGACATCCCGAGGTGCACGATGACCCAATGCGCGGGCAATGTGGTTGTGGTCGATCGCCTGTGTGGGACGGGGAGCCAGAGCTTTACAGCGGAGCGCAGCAAAGACACGCCGGCAGCAATTCCGTTGATTTTGTTGCAGGAACGGGCCTCTTGGAGACAGCTAGGGGAGGCTTGCCTTTCGGTGGTCTCGCGGCCTCGCTTCGAATCCTTCAGACCATGGCCTGCTAGCGGTCTGTCCCCATCTGTCCCCTGATCCACTCGATTATTTCAGCCAATGTTTGACCGGCCTCTTGGCTCGAATCGTGAACAGCAAGAATGTTCGAATCTGTGTACACCTTCTCCACACCTAAATAAAGCGGTTCCTCCAAGTCGTGGCCGGGGCTGACCCAGGCTGAGAGGCAGCCGGGCAAGGTCGAGGCGACCAGACCGAAGCGAGGGGCGATCCAGACCTCGTTGGGATGCGGGGACGGATGGTCCACCGGCCTTAGCCCCAGCACGCGGGCCCAAACGCGCAGCACCGGGGCGAGCAGGTTGCGGCGAGGGTACCAAAGCCAACCACGGTTGGGAAATCGGTCGCGCAAGCGGGCCAAGGCTCGGAAGTCTTTGAGGTGAATGGAAATGGCGGCCATGCGATTCGGGTTAGACGGGGAGGAGAGTTTTGGAAAACCAGCCCATTTCAGGAGGGATCCCGGTCGAACCTGGCGAAATCCAAGTCCTTTGACAGAATGTGTCTGTGATTGGTTTTGAGTCCAAACAGCCTGGACACCATCTGTCCAACCAGGGAAGACTCGGGAAAAGGTTTGCCACCTTGCGAGGGAACGTTCGCTGGCGCGAAAGGCGACCATCGCGACCGGAAGGTTTCGGGCGCTCAATTCCTGCAGCACGCAGGGCCAAGCTTCGGCTTCCAAAAACACCGCGCATTTTGGCGAAACCGTTTGGAGAAAGGCCTCCAGGATTTTGGCTTGATCGAGGGGCAATAGGCAGGAGGGAATTTGGGGGGCTTCGCATCGCAGCTTGTCCAATCCTGAGGAGGTGGTGCTCGTCAGAACAACCGGCGTTTGGGTGGGAAGCGAATCCGCCAAGCGCAGCGAGCCCTTCAACTCTCCCAAAGACGCAGCGTGGATCCAAACGCAGCCTTCGGGAAAGCTCGGCCAATTTCGCGTGCGCGGGGAACGGGCCAATCGAAACGCGGTGGCCGCCACGCTTCCCAACAACCGATACCAGGTTGGGATTTTGAACGTCATCGGGTAGACAAAAACTGCAAGATTCCCCAAAGGGCGATCTGAGGACATGTCGAGGCCCATTCCGAATGCCAACGGCCCGATCGCGCGTCGTGGGAAACGATCCGCACGCTGGAGGCCGCCTTGGCGACAAAAGCCGTTTCGGCGCGCGCCAACAACAGGTACAGCAAGGTTGGGCCTGAGAGGATCGCCACGACGGGCCAACTCCATCCCGAGAGGCAAACGGCCAGCGAGGCGATGACCAACAGGTTGGCCAAATACAAGGGGTGATCCAGATAGCGATAGGGGCCGGAAACGGACGTTTCGGGACATAACAAAATCCGTCCTCGGCTGTGGGGCCCGATATGCCTTCGTGCCCAAATCCTCAAGGCGAGACCTGCGGCCAAGAGGGGAAGCGACAACCACTCCCCGTGGGGAGGCCAGCCAAGCAAGATGGCTCCCAAACCCCAAAGGGCGATTCCTTCGCCCCGAAACCGAAACAGCCAAGCGATCATGAGATCCGAACTCTCGCGATGCAAAGTCCCTTCGCGCCAGGTTCTTCCCAAAGAATTTCTTCGACACGAAGTCCTTGGGGAACAACCGGTTCCGCGAGAATCACCGATGCGTTTCCGCGAAGCTCCATCAACTGGGTCAAGATCTGGTCGCGTTGGTCGGCGGGAAGTGCCGACACCGGTTCATCCAAAAGCCATAAGCCAGACTTCGACGAAGCAATCGCCAAAAGGGCCAGTCGCGCGCGTTGGCCGCGTGACAAATTGTGTCCGCCGTGAACCAGGGGTAGTTGGGGGTCCAAGTTTTCGGGAAGACCTTGGGGGAAGAGAAGTCCCACCACCTTGGGGTTGCAGGTTCCGAGCCAATCCGTGAGGGGGAGTGGGGGAAGGACGGGTTCCTGGGCCATCCAGCATTGGGTGGCCGGTCGGTGGAGACGACGAAATCGATGGGGACAAATTCCGGCAAGGGCGGCCAGCAGGGTGGATTTGCCGCAGCCGTTGGGGCCAGTCACCACGGCGATTTCCCCGGCTCGCAAATGGAAGCAAACGCCTTGGAACAGAGGTTTGCTTGGATCCCATCCGCCCTCGAAGTCCAAAAGTTCCAGATCCCCGTTTGAGGAGATGGTTTCCATGGAATGTGGAGAGGGGATCGGTCGGGAGCGGTTCCATATTTGTTCGGCGCGTTGCAAGTGGGGCATCAGTTTTCCCGCCTCCCGGATGGGCCGGTAGGCCAAGAGCGAGACTCCCAGAAATCCGGCAAGGTTCCCGGCGGGCAACCAGCCCAACTTCCAGACCGCCAACGAGACGGCGGCGAGCAACCACCCTCCCGCGTGGGCGGCGGCTTCTCCGGTGGCTCCCCAGGCCAAAAGCGAGGCGGTTCGGCGCGACCGGCGCAAGGCATGAAGGCTTCCCCGGGATTGGAAGACGGACGCAACCTTTGGCCCGATCCCCGAACCCACGGCTTCGGGCATGGCGCGCCAGCCCCATTCTTCGGCGTCGGTTTCGGTGCGTGCGTCCCGGCAATCCTCGTCGGCAAGGAGTTTCCCGGCGGTTGAGCGGCGTTGGGCGACCCAACCCAACGCGAAGGCGCTGGCAGCCACGGAAACGGCAAGCCAAGGTGCGAGCCAGATCAAGACGGGCAGTAGGACCAGAAGGGTCACCACGGCGGTACGCATCTCGGCGGCGGCGCGCGTCCCGGCTTCGATTCCTTCGCGACCTTCCCGTGCCAGCCAAGAGGGGTCTTCGCAAAGAGGGGGCGTCGAGGCTTGGGTCCAAAGTCCGTGGTGGAATTCGGTTCCCGAACGCAATGCGGCTTTTTCCCGCCAAAGATCGCGCCGCCAGGAAAACACCACCCGTGCGGCCAACAGGAATCCCAATCCAGCCATCCAAAGACGGGCCTCGTGGGCGGTGCGTTCCGAAAGGGTCGGAATCTGTCGCAGCCAGAATCCGATGCCGGCTTCGGCACCCGCGGCGCATAGGGCGAACAACGCCTGGAATCGCCATAGCGAATGCACCGAACCGGCCCAAATGGGAGGACGCCAGATCATGGGCGGAAAGTTAGGGCCGCGAAGGAAAAATTCCCCAATTAATTCTCGGACAAAAGATCGCGAAGCGTCTCGGAAGGAAGGGAAAGCTTTTGGATCGCGTTTTCAATGGCTCGGTCGTCGGTCGTCCCGGTTCCCACGCCGATCAACTCGCAGCGGGAAGCTTTTCGGGACAGGACCAACTTGACTTCGACGCGATGGAGGGTTTCCGAAAATCCTTCGATTTCCCCTTTGGGCTTGGTCACCAATTGGGCTTTGAGGGGGGTGCCGTGGATTTTGTCGATCGACCATCCGGCATCGGCCAAACGATTCTTGACCAAGGTCTGTTCTTCCTCGATTGTGCCGGGCACCCAATCCAACCGAACCAACGCGCTAGATCCGACCCGGCGCACCACCAAACCAAGCTCGGCGGCGGGTTGGAGGTTGAGCCGAGGCCTAAGGCTCCAGCGCATCCAACCGGTCGATAGGGAAGTTGGGATCGTGCTCGGCTTCACGGTGGCGATTCCCAAAGTGTCGGTGCGATCGGTCCCCAAAATTTGTCCGTTCGGTCCCACCAAATCGACGTCCACCCCGGCGACTGGAGTGCCGCGAAACCGCACCGAAAGGCCGGCCGAGGCAGGCCAAATTTTGTCGGGACCCACCTCGATGCTGTCGAGACGACGGCGTAGTTCCAGGCCACGGGCCACCTCGCGTTTCAGCGAGTCCGTCGTGGAATTGGAGATGGAAAACGACTCTCGCAGCGCGTCGGGTTCCCCCAACGCGGCGCGATCGCGTCCGGCATTGAATTTGGACCGATCGATGTCCACCAAGCGCAGGGCGTCGAGGGCTTCGAGGGGGCGGTGTTTGGTCAAGGCAATGGTGGAGGCGATGAGCCGTTCCTGACCGTCGGCTTGGGCCTCTCGCATGGCCGTGCGGCCGGGCGCGGCGAAGGCCGACCGATCCAGGACGGCCAAGGCATACCAAGTGGGTCCATCTTGGGCGGTTTCGGCGATTTGGATTCCCGCGACCTCTTCACTGGCCTGGACCTTGGCGCCGGTCCAGGAGCGTTCCCCTTGGCTTCTTCCCGCCGTGCTAGAGGATGCTTCCCAGTGTTCGTCCTCGGAGGTCGATTTAACCCGGGCGCGCACTTGGCGGACCACGTCGGCCATCGCCGCCTGGCGAGCCAGATCGATGGATTCGGTGGAGGATCCCGCACCCACCACCCACAACGCCGGCGGATGGTTGGGGCTTTGGCCGGAAAGGGCCCAGGGCGGCACCGCGGTCCAAACCGACGCCGCCAAAAGGAACGCGATCGAACCGCCCATGGATTTAGCCTTCGACCACTTCGAGGATCAACAACTTGCGGTTTTTGAGCACTTCGCGGACCTTGACTCCAGGAATCTCCAAGCGTTTGCGGAAGGTCCGCGAGATCGCGCTGGTGCCGGAGTAGCGGTCTTTGGAGGCCCAGATCTGGATGTCTTCGGTCTTGTCGGTGGAAATGTTCACCTTGTGTTCGGCGAATTCCTTTTCGATCAGTTCATCGACCGCATCGCTCAGGTCCTGCTTGCGATCCGCTCCGAAATTGCCGTTGTAGCGCAAGATCACCTTGTACTGGATTCCCCGCTCGGCATCGGTCTTCCAATAATTGGTCACGCGTTGGAGGACCTTGTCGATCGCATCGTTGGTGGCCTCTTCGACCATCACGCCATCGGTGGCGTTGGACCGGGTCTGCGAGTATCCGGTTTCGGTTCCCAGCAAGCGCGCCGTCGAAGTTTCGTAGGCTTTGACGACCAAGCTCGCCTTGCGCCCGCCCGCCACCGAGGCGACTTCTCCCGCAAAGGTGATGTAGACGTCGGCACCGGTGGCCAAAGCGATCTGGTAAGTTTGGTCCTCATCGGGATTCTTGACGCTTCCGATCATCTGCACTTGGGCGCCGATCTGATCTTGGCCGCGTGGCGACACCACCTCGTACTGGCGCTGGGTCAGGTAGCTTTCGATGGCGCCCGCGCATTGCTGGGCCAGCGGATTGGCGTCAAAGACCGTGAGCGGCGACTTGCCCTTGGGGGCGTCGGGGATGACCATGATCATGGGATTGCCGGCGCCCTTGGCCAAATCTTGGCGCGAGGAAAGAACGCCCTTTTTCACCAAAAAGTCGGTCAGATCGGCCTTGTGGATGCGGATCATGCGGGTCACTTCGTAGCGGTCGTCGGGAAGACGGCGCGTGGAGGTGACGTGATCGGCGGTCCAGGTGACAAATTTCTTCGGGTTGGCGTAGATCTCGTCCAACACCGCTTGGGCGCGACGGGTTTCGTCTTCGGTGTTCACCAGCTTGTCGGCCCACTTGAACAGAACAAACTGGATGGCCACGCGCGGGATGTCGGCTTCGGCCAGCTCGGGCTCGTTGCCCACACCGGTCGCCTTGATGGTGACCTCGACGGGGGAAAAGCTCTCCGCAAACGAGGCTTGGTTGCCGATGGGTTTGGGGGGCACTTCGGGCTTGCGGGCGTGCAAGGTGCCGACCAGGCCAAAAATTGTCAAGAGAGAAAGAATTGGGCGCATGGGACCGAGTCTCCGGTTGGGGGGAAGAAGTTTCATTGACCCAGACGGCTTTGGAGGGTGCGATCCATTTCTTGGAAGGCAGTATTCGCGGCGGCCTTGGCTTTGTTCGATTCAATCGACTGGCGGGCGGCGGCCAAGGCTTGGGCGGCGTCCAGCGAGGCCAGACTGTAGACCTTCACGACTCCCTGGCCTTCGCGCAGTTCGCGCTTTTGGATGCTGCATCCGGCCAAATTCATGTCCACAATGGTCTTGCCGACGCTTTGGGAGAATTCCAAAAATTCGGAGTTTGCTCCCTTGCCCGACTGTTCTTGGAAATCTTTCACGATTTCCTGGACCCGCTGGCCTAGTTGGCGCGCGACTTCGCGGCAGGCGCGGCTGTCGGCGATGTCCTTGGCCATCTGGAGGGTTTGCTTTTCGGCTTCAGCGGTCCCGTAGAACCTTCCGGATTCCTTGGGCGGATTGAGCATGAAGTCCGGAACACCGGTTGCTGGCTTGGGGCCGCAAGAGGTGAGGGCGATGGATCCAACAAACATGAGGACGGCGATCTTGCGCTGCATGGTGCACTCCGTGATTTGGGGCACCCAATAATCAACACTCCGCAAGGCTTCAGGTCAAGACACGATCC
>CAIKAA010000099.1 GCA_903825275.1 uncultured Fibrobacterota bacterium
CTGCAGACCGCAAATTCCTGTTGCTTGGCAGCGCTTCCCCCGAATTGTTGCGACAAACTTCCGAAACCCTCGCAGGTCGAATCGCCTACCACCGCTTAGGCGGTTTCCGGCTTGCCGATGTCGGGTCAGACGCTTGGCGAGATCTGTTTCTGCGAGGCGGTTTTCCTCGATCGTTCCTGGCTCCCGACGAAAAATTGTCCTTTCGATGGCGCGAGGAATACATCGCCACCTTCCTGGAACGCGACCTCCCTATGCTCGGCATCAACGTCGCATCGGTGACCATGCGCCGGTTCTGGACCATGCTCGCGCACGTCCATGGACAAATTCTGAACCTATCGGAACTAGGCAGGTCACTGGACTGCACCAACCACACCGTGCGCCACCATCTGGATCTGTTGGAAGGTGCGCTAGTCGTTCGGACCCTGGCGCCTTGGTACGAGAACCTATCCAAACGGGTCGTGAAGAGCCCCAAGGCCTACGTCCGCGACAGCGGGCTGCTTCACACCTTGCTCGGAATCAATTCCTGGCAAGGCTTGATGGGCCACCCCAAGCTGGGAGCCTGCTGGGAAGGTTTCGCACTCGAAGAAATCTTGCGCGAACTTGGTGACGGAATCCGTCCCTACTTCTGGGCCACCCACAACGGCGCCGAGCTCGATCTGCTCTGGGAAGAAAACGGCAAACGCTACGGCGCGGAATTCAAATGGACCGACGCGCCCTCCACCAGCCGTTCGATGCACATCGCCCTCGAAAACCTTGAATTGGAGCACTTGTGGGTGATCTATCCCGGATCGCGCACGTTCCCCCTGACCGACAAGATCACGGCCATGCCTTTGGAAGGGTTTGCGGGTCGGATCTCCTCATGAATAGAAGCGCGATGAAGAGTTATTAGCGGATACATCCGCAACAATTTGTCCCAACCGCGAGTTTAGCGGACAGGACATCGCGTTAGGAGCCCTCCCCTGCCCCAATAGGTAACCCGGCAGGTCAGGGGCCGGGCTTGCTTCGGGCTGCGGCCCGTCGGCCTCGGCCCGCTGGTGCGCGGGCCGCCTGCGGCGCCCTACGCACTTGCAGTGAGCCCGTCGACCGCCTTGGCATGAAATTAGATGCGGGGCACCTATGGTGCCAACTGTCCCTGGGCCGATCACTTGGGCAAGTTGAGCTTGCCTTTCCAGAGGTGGCCGTCGGCAGCTGTCCAGATTTCGTTTTGGAATACGGCAGTACTCAAGGTGGACCACCCCTCTGGTCCATGCCCGGTGATCCAAAGTCCCGCTCCCGGCGGACGTGGGAGCATGCTCCATTCGCCGTGTGAATTGGTATAGAGGAGCTGAGAGGCAGAAGAAAAACTGGAATAGGTCCAAAGAATTCCGGAATCCAGTGAATCCAATGGATAGGAACTAGCATGGTGCCATATCACCATTTCCGGCAGTTTTGTCGGTGGTTGTTGCAAGACCGGATTGTTCGAATGTTCCCACCAGTACGGCTCTTTTCCAATGCTATCGTTGGCTGGTTTTAGGGCAATCGCATTTCCCTGCACCGGTATGGGGCAAGCGGGAAAATTGCCATAATCCATCCAAAGTACGAGCATAGACCCAAATACCCCAAGGTGATCGAGCCTCCATGTCGAATTAGAATCCGGCAAAGGGATGGATTTTCTCACCCAAGTTCCTTGTGCCGTCCTTGAGGCAACCAACACGTGAGCGAAGTCTTTGGAAAGAGACGCCATCCAGAGCGAATCACCCTGACCGGTGACCTGCCAGACGGTATCCCCAACCACATCGGGAAGCGATTCCCATTTATTCCCACCTCTAGTGACCACCGAGGGTTTCTGAGGCATTGATAGCTGAAGCCAGCCTCCGAAGGAATGAAATTCGGAACCCAGCGGTAAATCGGTGAGTCCAGAATCCCTCCAGATCACCCACGGCTTCCCGGTCAATCCCCCTGCGCTTCCTTTGGACAGAGACTCCTCAAATCCATTCGGCCGCACCCCGAACAGTTCCCAGGAGATTGTCGAAGTTTGCTGACTGTGAAGAACCGCAACCCCTGAACTCAAGGTGTCGACGGGCTTCACAAAAGGATCTTGACAGGAACTGTCGATCCATTGTTCGCCCTGAATGATCGCTTGGCAATCGCGAATTCCATTTGTCATGCGAACAACATTCCACTTAGACAGGTCAGGATGGAGCAGTGGATTCCATTTCAAGGTACGTAACCCCGTTAAGGTATCTACAACCAGGTCAGAATGGATGGAATCGATCCGCTTTGTCCATGCTGGAGGAGTCACTCGCAATCGGATTCCAACCGGCGTTGACGTCGCTTCACCATTTATGGATAAAGCGGTCAAGGTATACAGAATCTGTTCCGATGGCCACGGGCCGAGAAAGGGAAGACCGCGATAGTACGAGTCTAGAGAATCGAAAAATAAAGTATCGGAAGTAGAGTAGTGTGCGAAAGAAACTCCGGGTCCAGTCCGATCAATCGCGTAGCTCCCGCCACCACCAATAAAAATTCCTTTCCACGAAATGGTCACTGCTGAAGTCACTGGATATTGCGTGGCGCGCAGGTCTGAGAGTGATGCCAATCCGTCGAAAGGTATGACCAATGTATCGGGAAGAGACAGTTTTTGTCCGGATCCGATCTCCAGCTCACGATACCCCACCTTGTAGTGTTTTTCGAGAGTATACCCCATGAGGAGGTAACGACCTTGCGGAACCAGGTCAATATGAAAGGTCCCATCTTCCTTGGCACTGGATAGGATGTCAGTACCCGCAAGCCAAAGCGAGACGATCGCCGGAGAATCCCCTGGATTTACCTTGACAACGCCGTCGATGCTCCCCAGGGGAAGCAAGGTATCCCTACCCGGAGGCAATTTTCCGTTGGCGATGCGGATCGAATCGATGAACCTGCCCAGGCTATCGCCTGGATCCCGCAAAATGATGGCATAAATTCCGTCGGGTACCACGAAGGTCGAAAATTGTCCCAACGAATCCGAACGACTCAATGCCAATGGCTTGCCAGTCGAATCATTCAATTTGATCAATGCGAGCCGGGCTCCCACAACGGGTTGACCAGAACCGTTCACCACTTCTCGCCCTTGGCTGGGCCCCGCACTCACGGGAGTGTCTACGTTGCGATCACATCCCCATAAGGCCATTGCGATCGAAATCAGAATCAGGACTGCACGGATTCGTTTCCTGAGGAAATTGACCCAAAAATCGTGAACGACGTTTCCTGTCAACTTGCTTTGCAGATGTACTTCATCTTGATTCATGGTTGTGCCAATTTTCCTTTCCATAGTCTTGAATTTGAAATCCACCATATTTCGTTGTTGAAAACGATTGGATAGGTGTCGTTACCTATTGCAACCCCGACGGGTAGAGGCAGGACCTGTGCCCCTAAAAGCGGATCGTACAAAGCCAACTGACCTTGACCGATGAATACGAAACGCCCCTCGGTTCCCACGGCCCCCACAAATTGGATTTGCGCATAGCCTAACCCCCAGGTGAATTGTCTTTGCCACAAAACCGAATTTCCATCGCGAAACACCATGTACTCCCCACTGCTGCTGACGAGAACATCGAACCGTTTGTCGCCGATCAAAGGATGGAAGGAAAAGCCAAGAAACCCTGAATAACCCACGATGACTCCCTGGGGTGGGGTCTCCAAAACGCTATCCCCACGGATGCTCCAGAAGTGGCTACCGTTGAACATTTTCTTGTCCCAACAAATCACCATCGGGCTTCCCAAATTGGTCGTCAGTGACATGATTTCCGGGCAGCGGAAGGGCACCGAAATCTTCCGATGCACCCACTGGTTGATGCCGATCCGAGTTCCCAGGATCAACGAACTCGAACTTGTGTCCTGGCTCACACTCCAAACAGAATCCTCCGTGCCACTGACAAAAAATGAAGTATCTGGAATCGACTCCCAGGAAACCCCGGTCTTTGAGATGACATAGCGTCCATCTTGCTGGCGAAATTTGATCCAATCTGCAAACGTCGCCAAGGATGGGAATTTTGATTGAATAGAAACCCCTGAATCTCGCCAAACGATGTTTGGCCCAAAGGGGTTGCCCACAGAGATTCGCTGAATCTGTTCGGAATCACCTGTCTTCCGAACGGTCGAAATCTTGAACACGACCGGTAGATTTTTTGACCGAAACATCAGATTCCCAACCGGATTGCCAAGCAGAGAGTCGATCACGTCCTTCCAGGCATCTGGACATAAACTGTCACTCCAAGATCCAATCTTGACGATCCCGGAACAATCATCCACTCCCCCAATCGATCGAACCACCTTCCAACCGATCAGGTCCGGTTCGAAGGACGTTCGCCATCGCAAGGTGGATCGACCCACCGAATCGAGAGACGCGATTGCCCGGATCGAATCCACGGAATGGGTCCAGATCGGAGGAACTACATGCACGTCGATCGTTGCCGGGTCCGAGCGCGACATCCCATCCAGCGAGGTGCTTCTGAGTTGATACCAGAGATCCCGGGTCGGCCAAGGTCCTAAATAGGGTGCATTGCCATACAATTCACCCAAGGAATCTGTCCAGGACGTATCCTGAAAAACACCCATTTCGATTGTGTCTCGACCGTCAATCTTCCGAACAGAATATCCACCAAGCCTTGGATTTGAAACCGCCCCCCAATGAATTGTGACCATCCCGGTAACCGAATCTTGCAGGGCACGAACCATACCCGGTGCGGCAAGTCCCGTTTTGATGAGAGTCAACGTATCGAGCGCCAGATTCTGCCCGGTTTGAATTTGGAAGCGATGGAATAACTGTGCGTAACCAGATGTACCAGAAACGACCTGCAACGTAAAGATCCCTTGGGGAACCCCATCCAGAACAAAGGTTCCATCTCCCCTCACCTTTGTCCAAAGCTCGGTTCCAAAAATCATGACCGACACCATGGCCGGCGAATCCCCTTGACCGACCCGCACCACGCCCCGCACGCTTCCCAGCGCCAACAGGGTGTCGCGGCCATTGGGCAGCTTCTTCGAGACAAGGTGGACCGAATCGACAAATCGCCCCAAACTGTCGCCGGGATCGCGGACCAACACGGAGTAGTACCCATCGGTCACCACAAAGCTCGGGAACGTGCCGTCGGTTCCGGTGGCGCTCAGGGCGGCAACCTTGCCCGTCGAGTCGCCCGACCGCACCAGCGCGATGCGCGCGCCCGCCACAGGACGACCGGTGCGATCCACCGCCATGCGCGTGTCGATCTCGTCGGAGCCGCCCGCAACGGGGCTGGGATTGCTGACGGTGCTGGCCATGCAGCCAGACAGGATCTGGGTCAAACCCCAGAAGGCCAATGGCAAGAGGGCCTTGGGGAAAAAATCGGGTTTCATGGCTTCTCCACATGGGTCAGGGGGACTGCCGCAAGGGCCACAAGGTAGACACGGTCGGCAGGATTGGGATCGCGGTGGGCGAGGGCGCGGATTTCGGAACGTAGACGGTCCATGCGCAATAGGATCCGGTCCAAGCCGGGGCCCGAGATCGAAACCAGGCTGGTGGTCACTTTGCGCGGGGGACGACCTTCGGAATCGTGCAACAGATCGTCGCGGATGTGTTCGAGCTGGACCATTTGGGCTTGACGCAAGATTTTCTCGCCCATTTCCGAGCCCGTCGAAATGCTTGGTTGGGCGGGGCGCCAGATTCCATCCTCGCCTTTCCCCACCATCCCCAACCGTTCCAGCACCAAAATCGTCTTTTTGATTTCGGCAACCGAGAGGGGAAGCAAGCTTTTGCGGGCCAAAGCCTCCCAATCGCCCGTGCAGGGTTCGACCAGCAAGAGGGCGCGCACGAGTTGGTTGCGCCAGTCCTTGTAGTACTCCCACGAATCCCCCGCCGCCTTAGCCCAGGGGACGCGATTGAGAGCCACCACATCGTCAAACGCCTCTTCCCGCTCGCGGGTGTCGGAAGCCTGGGCGAACCGCACCAAGGCGCGGAAATACTTGGCCTCGGTGCGGTTCTGTTCGGTAAGGTCGATCAACCGTTCTACAAAGACCGCGCTCACGGGTTTTCCACGCAATATGTCGTTGAAGTAACTCCGGGTTCGAGGAAGACCCAGACGCCGACTCACCTCGCTTTTGGACAATCCAGGCTCCACTTCGGCCGACTCGAAGGCGTACCATGCCGCCAGCCAGGCTCGGAAATCGTGAAACTCGTAGATCACTGGTTCGCTCATAGACTACAACATAGGCCATTTTTGCAAGCTCGGAATCACCGAGGTGAGCATTTGTGGTAGTACGCTACCCACGGCTAGGCTGGGTCGTTCAGCCCCGACATCTTCGCCTGCGAATGGGGGGCTAGAAAACAGGAATGCAGACAACGAGATTCAGAAGTTAAATCGCTACCAGAACCTCCACATCTCGGCGTAACTACTAGTCAACGCTCGAACAAAACCCGAAAACGTTCAAAAGTCCTTTGAGCGCTTTCGGGTTACACCTAGAGCCAAAACTCGACAAAGCTTCCAAACGGTGTTCACCGCTTTTCCAAATAGGGTAGATCTATGAAAATCAGAAAAATCCCCATCATCGCGGTGTTGGCTCTATCAGGCCTCTCCGCGGCGGCTTTTGTGCATCCCGGAACCAGGAGCGCGTCCAAATACGAATTGGACTTCGTAAAAGAAAAAATCAAACTTGGCTCTCAGCCTTGGGCCGGTCACTTGGCTAGCGCCAAGAACAGCGGAGCCTTGGGTCCGGCGCTGAATTGGTACTTGACCGGCGATGAGGGTTCCGCAAAAGCGGCGATCGCCAGCTTGAGTTCCTGGAACGGCCACGGAGCTTATGATCCGGGCCCCAACCAATCCTCTTTGGAAGGGGCTTGGGTTTATACCATTCTTGCCCCCGCGGCCGAAATCATGAACCAGTATCCAGGCTGGAAAGATGCCGACAAAACGGCCACCAAAAATATGTTCAAGCAAGTCTTTTTGAACTCGGCGCTGGGAATGAGCACTTGGAATGGCAATTGTGATTTAACCCAGATCGATGGTTTGTTGAGCATGGCCGTTTTCCTGGATGATAAGACTTCGTTTGATGCAGGAATTGATCGTTTGAGAAAGCGCCTTCCTGCCTACTTCTATTTGTCAACCGATGATCCAAGTGTCCGGAATTACGGCGGAAGCAATAGTGGCTCGTGGTTCGGGCCGAAATGGACGGATGGCGTGACCCAAGAAACCTGTCGCGACAACAACCACCACGCACAGTTTGCGATTGCAGCAGCCTTGTCGGCGTTGGAAACGGCCTACCTGCAAGGGGTCGACCTGTACACTCCCAACCAGACTCGTATGGTCGCTGCCATGGAATTGATGGGCAAACAGTTGGCAACCGGGGATATGCAAGGCGTCTGTGGCGGGGCGGTCACCGGCGATCGGTACAACACCCTGGAAATCGGCTACAACCATTACCACAATCGTAAAGGCGTCCCCATGCCCAACACCTGGAGCGCCATTCAAAAATCCCTTCGCAATGGCGCCCAACAATTCAACATGTTCCACGAAACCTTGACCAACGGCGACATCGACTACACAAATAGCCAGCCACCCGCCGGAATCGTCAGCTCCATGAGCCGCAACTCGATCAGCCCTTCGATTTCATTCCGTTCCAATGGCGGGCTTGAAATCAGCTCCAACGGGACCCAAGTCAGCGAGATCACCGTCTTGTCCTTGAATGGCTCGCTGATCCAGCATTCCTCGGTGAACATGGCCCCTGGTTCAAGCCAAGTCATTTCCTTGGGAGGACAAAAATCGACAGGCTTGTATTTTGTCACGGTCCGTTCCTCGAACGGTATTGAAACCTTCAAGTCGTTCAAATAACCCACCGGTTCGTTGTTTCGAAACGACGAACGAAACTCCACCAACCCGCTGGACTTGCGGTTAGGTAAACAAAAAAGGGGCCCACGTGGGGCCCTTTTTCTTTTCGATCCTGATTGGTTGATCGGGTGTGTCTGAGACCAAACGCATCCAACCACTCCTGACATCTGCCACTCTCATTTCAAAGATCGATGAACAAGAGGCGGCAGGTCAGACCAGAGAACCTTACCCGACCAAAATCTCGGCGGGAATGTGCAATTCTCGAGTCAGATTACGGATCATCCCGATCGTCAAACTTCTCTTGCCGCCCAGAACTTCCGAGACCCGGTTGGCTCCCCCGAGCAACGGCGCCATGTCACTGGCAGAAAGTCCTTGCTGGTCCATCCGGAACCGAATCGCTTCGAGGGGATCTGGAGGAAGGATCGGATGATGTCGCCGTTCCCAATCTTCAACCAAAGTCGACAAGATTTCCAAACGATCCCCTTCGGGTGTGCCATCGCGAGCATTCATCAAACCTTCAATCGATTCCAATGCCTGCTGATGATCTTTGGCTGTACGAATCGGTTTGATTTCCACCCTAAACCTCCTGAGCGTCGATCCTCTCCAAAATAGCCTTGGCCCGAGGCAGCGCGGCGGCCACGCAATCGTTGACGCCGATCCCGTCCCAGGCGTTGCCTGCCAAATGAAGACCGGTGCCCTTGAGCGCGGATTGCAGGCGTTCGATGGTTTTGGAATGCCCAACGGGGTATTCGGGGATGCCGCGGGCATGGCGGGCGATGTGGACAAATTCTGGCGTGCCACTCAAGCCAACCAGATCGGACAATTCCTGGCAAACCATCGCAACCAGTTCCGCATCGGGAAGCGAGGCGAGTTCCGGTTGGCGCCCCCCGCCCACCATGGTGCGCAGCAAGACCTTGCCTGCCGGAGCCGCATGAGGCCAAAGCGTGCTCGAAAATAGCGTTCCCAAAATTTTGCGCTGTTCGATTTTGGGGACCAGAAACCCAAATCCGTCTAGCGGATGGGCGACCCGGGAGCGATCAAACCCCAATCCCACCACGGTGACCGGATTGTAGGGGAGCTTGGAAAGATCGGCGAGAAGCTCGGAGGGAAATCCACTCACTGCCGCCAAGTCGAAGGCAGGAATGGCAAAGACCACTTGGTCGAAGAGTTCGGACCGGTCGTCCGATGTGTTCAGGCGCCAGCGCACTCCTTCGCGCAGGATGGAATGGACTGGCCGTTGGGAATGCACCGGGCCACGAACCTGATCGGCGAGCGACCGCGCCAGCTCGGCCATGCCACCCTGGAAGGTGTAGGAACCAGATCCCGGCCGTTCTTTGGCCGGTAAGGACTTGCGAGCCTTGCGCCCGGCCAGAAGTCCTGCAAACAGCGAGCCGTGCGTTTGCTCCATCGCCTTGATCCGTGGAAAGGCCGACCGCACCGAAAGTCGTTCGGGCGATGCCGCGTAAATCCCCGTGACCATCGGGTCCATGATCTGTTCCATCAAACCACGGCCCAAGCGACGCGAGCCAAACTCCGCGAGGCTTTCGTCTTCGGGTCCGGGCAACACAAATGGTTCCCAAAGGGCGCGCAACTTGGCAGGCCAGGTCGGAAAGGACCCAAAGATCGATTGGGGTCCCATCGGTCGCAATTGTCCGCGCCAAACGATGAACCGCTTTTTCGCCAGGGGTGAGACCTGCACGATCCGATCCCCCAGTCCCAATTCCAAGGCCAGCTTCTTTGTCTCTTGGCGGGAGTTCAGAATGCTCTCGGCCGCCTCTTCGCATTGCCAGCCATCGCGGGACAGCGTGCGCACATTGCCGCCCGCGCTGGGTCGTGGATCCCATGTTTCGACCCGCAAATCGATTCCGCGTACCAGGGATTCGCGCTCCAAAAACCACTGCGTCGATAAGCCGGTGATGCCGGAACCGACAACGGCAATTTTTGTCGGTTCCGTCACTCCCAGACCTCGGCAACCACCGGCGGCAGGGCATGGACCGCATCCACCAAGGCCTTGAGACCCGACACCGGTGCATCGGGCATGATCCCATGACCCAAGTTCGCGATCCAGGGACCGCCCGCCGCCTGGGCATGGGCGAGCTGGACCGCCTTGCGGATCGTTTCTTCTGGGGCGTGCAACAGGCACGGATCGAAATTTCCCTGGAGCGGTTTGGGGCCCACATGGGTGCGTGCAACGGAAAGGGACATCCGCCAATCAATGGCCCAAACGTCGGCATCCAAGCCGTCCAAAACTCCCATCAGCGTCGAGGCCCCGTTGCAGTAGAAAATGACCGGAACCCGAGTCCGCTCGCGCAAACGCGCAAGCAAGCGTTCTACCGCAGGTAAAATCACACGCCGGTAATCAGAAGGTGCAACGATCCCACCCCAAGATTCGAAGATCTGAAGGGCTTGGCAGCCCGCTTCGGCCTGGGCCGCCAAATGATCGGCGGTCACATCCGCCAACACGTCCAGGATCTTGCCAAAACCCACCGGATCGGAATGCATCCAAGCGCGGGTTTTGGAAAACTCCTTGCCGCCACCGCCATCGACAGCATAGCAGGCCACCGTCCAGGGCGCCCCCGCAAACCCGATGAGGGGAATGTCGGTGGGCAAAGCGGCTCGGCAATGACGCACGGCCTCCATCACGTACCCCAACTCCATCACCGGATCAAAGCGTTCCAAGGTTCGCCCATCGCCACTTCGGAGAGGATTGGAAAGGCGCGGCCCTTCCCCTTCCTTGAACGCGAGATCGAAACCCAGCGGCGGGAGCACCGTCAAAATGTCGGAAAATAGAATTGCCGCATCGACGCCAATCAATCTTGGCGGCTGGCAGGTCACTTCGGCAGCGGCTTCGGGTGTGCGCAAAAAGGCAAGGAAGTCGGGAAATTTCGAACGAACGGCCCGGTATTCAGGGAGGTAACGGCCGGCTTGGCGCAGGATCCACACCGGGGTCCGTGACGGAATTTGTCCGGCACATGCTTGCAGGAAAGGCGATTCGATCAGGCCCATGAGACCAAACTTTCTGCCGGTTCGCGAACCGTGCGAAATTCATTGACGTGGGCTTGGAGATCGGGAACACCGAAGGTGACCGCGCACACCACGATGCGGTCTTCGGGAATGGAAAGGTTGCGCCGCAAGGCTTGTGGATAATTAGCCACCGAGAACATGGGAACGGATTCATACCCAACTTCGCGCAAAGCCAGCAAGAAATAACTCAGAAATTGTCCGGCATCCAAAAAGTTGCCGCGCTCGCTTCCCACCGGCAGGGACAGGACAGCGACGCCATGGGCCCCGAAAAGCCGGAAATTTTCGCGATCATGGGCTTTACGCGCGTCCTTGTCCTCTCGGCCGATCCCTTTGTGCTGAAAGAGCCCGAATCCGCAGGTGCGGGCGCGAGCCATCAGTTCGTCGGGGAGACGATCGGGAGAGTACTTGTACTCCGATCCAGAGGGCGCACCTGAATCGAAGGCTTCAAGCAGCGAAGCCCGAACCTTGTCGCACGCTTCCCCGATGGCGATGTGGAGCTTCCAAGGTTGGGTGTTCTTCGAGGAGGCGGCAAACGAGGCGGCTTCGATGGCTTCCAGAACCCGATGGCGTTCGGGAATCTCATCGAGATAGGCCCGACACGAATAGCGCCCTTTCATCCAATCCATCGCACCCATCATTTGATCCTCCGGCCAGCCCCGGCCCACCAATCCCCCTCGGCGGCCTCTGCAGCAAGCTCGAGCCCGGCTGAAGCGAACCACTCCATCACAAGTTCCCGCTCTCTGGCAAGATACCCGGACAAGACCAATAGACCGCCCACGGGCATCAGGGCCAGGACCTGGTCGCGCATCGGGAAAAACTCGGTCCGCAACATGTTGGCCAACACCACGTCATAGCGGACATCCGACCCCAAGGCCTCGATGGATCCGGCCCAGGCTTTCCAATCCTGGATGGAATTCAATGCGGCGTTTTCTTCCAGACAAGGAATCGCGTCGGGATCGATGTCGCACAAATCGATCTGGGAGGCGCCCAGGATCTTGGCGTAAAATCCCAAAATCCCGGTACCAGCACCGATGTCAAAAACTGTCTTCCCGTCCAAAGGAAGCACTTCCAAAATCTTTGCCGCCAAACGAGTGCTTTCGTGCCCGCCGGTGCCAAACGCCTGCTTGGCTTCCATGCGAAGACAGATTTCGGCATCTTGGGGATTTTCCACCCACGGTGGCACCACCACCAAACGGTCCGTGACGCGCAATGGCTCTTGTTGGAGGCGCCAAGAGAGGTCCCAGTCTTTGGCCTCCACCTCGCCTTCCCCGCAAATTTTCCATTCCAAGGGGATTTGGGAACGGTCCCACAAAAGAGGCAGCCAAGCCCTCAATGCACCGTTGTCCAACTCCTCCAAACCCATCGCCCCTAGGTCGAAGAGCTCCATCGAGGCAAGTTCCAAATCGCCCGTAGGCAAAAAATCAATCCAAATCGCTGCTCGTGATTCCATAGGTGGCCAAAAATAGTCCTCCCAAGCCACAGGAACCAATGACACTCCTTTGAGAATCGATCGGAATTTGGGTAGGATTACCTCAAGCCATGGATTTGGCCCAAGCGGTCAAAATCGAACCTAGAACCAGCTTGCTTCTCCCAAAACCTTGGCGAAACAGCCAGCGCGCCCCTCCATCGAGTTTCGAATCGAAGCCGTCCGCCGATCACATGGACAAACGACCAATCCCAAATAAACCACCCTTCGGCAGGCTCAGGGCATCGCCCCGCAGCTACGCCCTTGGCGCCAAAGGTGCCCTGCCGGTTTCGTGTTGCCGTAGCAGTCGTCAAGCCTGTCCTGAGACACCCCTGAGCCTGGTCGAAGGGCGAAGTCGACCGCCATATTCTGAAACTGGCTGCGGGGCGCCTTCGGTGCCAAGGGCTCAGGACAGGCGTTCGGGGAATCAGACCCGAGGAGATTGATGAAGTGCTCATGGACGTAAAAGCTGTCTGTGGGGGATACTGGCACAGTTCGTTTGTGAAAAATGACGGAACCTTCTGGGGCCATGGGACGACAATCAACCGATCTACGCCGATCTAGATCCATGAAGGAACCACTCGATGGCGTCGGATTTTGACCGGTATACTGCATTGCAAGTTCCAACAAGAATTGACCCAAAAGCCATTTCTCCCATCGTCAGAGGGGAGGTTGTTTTTGTTCCCCCCACCATCATCCTCTTACCACATCGATTTCTCCCTTTTTTCCCCAAGTGACCAGCTCTACCTTTTGGCCTCGGTTTCTCGCCGTCTACACAAGATCTGACATGCCCATTAACCCACTCCGGAGCTTTATGAAATTTCCCAAAATCCTTCTCGCGATGGGATTGCTTGCCGTGGCCTCCCAGGCCCAGCTGGTCGTCTCGCACCAATCCGCCACTGGCGGAAATAACCTCAATCAAATCAAGCCCTACCTTCGCCTGGAAAACCAAGGCAGCGCTTCTGTCGATCTTTCAAAAACCACGTTGGATTACCTGATCTACGACGACAATCTGGTCCCCAGTTCGCTGGTCGCTGATTGCTACTACAACTCGGCGACGTCCTGCGCCGACATGACCGCCGAAATTGCCACGATCCCCCTCCAGCAAGACGGCACCCGCAAGGCGAATTTGCGCATCCGCCTGGGGTTCAAGGCTGGAACGCTCGCGGCCGGACAGGCTCTGACGCTCCAATGGGCTCTCCACCAACAAGGCTGGGCGCACCTGTTCAACGAGTCCGACGACTGGAGCTTTACGGTTGCCGACGGACAATGGCACGCCGACCCACGCGTGGCGGTGATCACCAACGGACAGCCCACTTCGGCGGGAATGGTTTGGAAAGGCCTAGCCGACCAGCTCCCCGACCCCATCTCGTACAAGACCGGCGATGTGGTCAAAGTAACGGCAACGGGCAGCTCGTACATTCTCGACAACAACGTTTGGGTGATTTTGGCCGAGGCGGGCAAGGTCGGGCCAGTCGGCCCCCAAGGGATCCAGGGTGTTGCTGGACCGGTTGGACCCCAAGGTCTGGTCGGTTTGACAGGACCTGTCGGACCGCAAGGACCAAAAGGCGATGTCGGCGCAACCGGCCCGCAAGGAATCCAAGGATCGAAGGGCGCTGTCGGCGCGACAGGACCTGTCGGACCGCTAGGACCAAAGGGCGATGTCGGTGCAACCGGCCCCGCTGGTCCGCAGGGCTTGAAAGGGGATGTCGGGGCGACCGGCTCCAAGGGAGATGTCGGCGCCACGGGTCCCATTGGCCCTCAAGGCCCGGCTGCCGACGTTACCGCCTTGCAAGCTCAATTGGCAGCCGTTTACGCTCGACTCAATAGCTTGGAAAGGAAAAATTTCCCCACCAACGCACGTTTGGGTGCAGGATGGGCCTTCAGTCATTTTCTGAAACCCGATGGCACCCTTTGGGCCATCGGATTTAATAACTATGGACAGCTCGGGGATGGAACGACCACCGATCGTACAACGCCTGTTGAAGTGGCCTCGAATGTGGCCAGTGTGTCTTCAGGAGGTCAACATTGTTTGTTCCTGAAGACGGATGGAACCCTCTGGGCCATGGGAGACAATCAGTACGGAGAGCTTGGGGATGGAACAACCACCGATCGTGCAACACCTGTTCAAGTGGCCTCAAATGTGGCCAGCATGAGTGCAGGATATTACCACAGCCTGTTCCTGAAAACCGATGGAACCCTCTGGGCCATGGGATACAACATCTTCGGAGAGCTCGGGGATGGAACGACCACAGATCGTCAATCACCTGTACAAGTGGCCTCAAATGTGATCGGGGAGGCTGCCGGAGCATTCCACAGCATCTTCCTAAAAACAGACGGATCTCTATGGGGCATGGGTGGCAATACCTCCGGCGAGCTCGGCGATGGAACGTTCGATAAACGAGTCTGGCCCATACAGGTCCCGGGCGTAACAAATGTGTCCAGTATCGGCGTGGGGTTTTTCCACACCCTGTTCCTGAAGACCGATGGAACCCTCTGGGCCATGGGAAATAATACATCCGGTCAGCTCGGCGATGGAACGACCACCTTCCGTTCATCGCCGGTTCAGGTTCTTGGTGGATCGAAGGTAACCAATTTCGGAGGCGGGTTCTACCACAGCATGTTCCTGAAGACCGACGGAACCCTCTACGCCACGGGTTCCAATACCTACGGAGAGCTCGGCGATGGGACAACCACGGATCGTTTGTCGCCAGTGCAAGTGGCCTCAAATGTCGCCACTCTCGCGGCAGGGACTTACCACAATCTGTTCTTGAAATTCGACGGATCCATTTGGGGCATGGGAGCCAATTCCAACGGCGAACTCGGCGACGGGACGACGATCCAGCGGAACAGCCCGGTAAAAATAACACCATAAGTTGTTGTTGTCGCCCAAACTTGCACCATCGACAACGACAGATTTTGACCGAATTGCGAATGGATTCAAAGACCCTTTCTCTCCTCACACGGGAGCAAGGGTCTTTTGATTTTTCTCAGATCCAGCAAAACAGTTCACCCGCGCGCGCTTGAGCAGCCGAAGTCTACGGGCGATCGTCTGTCCAATGGTCAATTTGGGCGATTCGACCAAGCTCGTTTTGGTCACCTCGACCTTGCGGGGGATTGCTTTGCCCAGCGATTTCGGGGCTGGGAGTCAAGGTTCGGGGAATAACACTCGAAGAGATGCACGGCTTCACGCTCGGCACTTTGGCCTGTGGGCCAAGAACCTCCGTCTCAACAGAGGGGCTAGCACAAGCAGCCTCAACAAGACCAACCCGAGCGATTCGAGCTCCCTGTCCTATTTTGGCTGCGCACAAATTCTGGCGTCACCATCCGTTCCAATCCCATTTTGCTTTTGACGGCAATGGAAATATGTTCCTGTTGGGCCCGTGGGATCTGGCGTCCGATAGAACCCTGACCCGGCACAAAACCCAAGGAAACATTATGAAAATTTCCAGAATGCTGCTAGCAGTAAGCCTTCTTGCCATGGCCGTCCAGGCCCAACTGGTGGTTTCCCACCAATCCGCCACCGGTGGCAACAACATCAACCTGATCAAGCCCTACCTTCGCCTGGAAAACCAAGGCACGGCTTCGGTCGACCTGTCTAAAATCGCCATGGACTATCTGACCTATGAGACCAATCTCAACCCTGCTGCTTTGGCTGCCGACTGCTACTACAACTCAAGCACCTCCTGCGCCGACATGACCGCCGACATTGCCGCAATCCCCTTGCAACAAGACGGCACCCGCAAGGCAAACTTGCGCGTGCGCCTTGGGTTCAAGGCCGGCATGCTGGCTCCAGGACAGAATTTGACTTTGCAGTGGAGCCTCCACGACAAGGCCTGGCAGTACTTGTTCAACGAGTCGGACGACTGGAGCTTTACGGTTGCCGACGGACAATGGCATCTCGACCCGCGCGTGGCAGTGGCCACCAATGGGTTGGCCACCTCGGCGGGCATGGTTTGGAAGGGCCAGGCCTCACAGCTCCCCGACCCCATCTCGTTCAAATCGGGCGAAGTGGTGCGCGTGACCGCCACGGGCAGCTCGTACATCCTAGACCAGGGAGCTTGGGTGATCTTGGCCGAAGCAGGTCAGGTCGGCCCCCAGGGGCCCATCGGGTTGGCTGGGCCCATCGGGCCACAAGGACCGATGGGGTTGACAGGACCTGTCGGCGCCACGGGAGCCAAGGGCGATATCGGATTGACGGGTCCGCAAGGGATCAAAGGATTGAAAGGCGATGTGGGCGCTACCGGTCCACAAGGACTTATCGGATTGACCGGACCCATCGGGCCACAAGGACCAATCGGAGTGACGGGCGCCACAGGTGCCAAGGGCGATGTGGGTGCGACAGGTCCACAAGGATTGCCCGGCGTGGCCGGACCGGTCGGGCTCCAGGGGCCCATCGGGTTGACGGGCCCCATCGGACCACAAGGCCCAATTGGACTGACGGGAGCGACAGGCCCCCAAGGATTGCCCGGCGTGGCCGGACCGGTCGGGCCACAGGGGCCGATTGGCTTGACAGGTCCTGTCGGTGCCACTGGACCGATCGGACCACAAGGCATTGCGGGCAACAATGGAGTCGATGGCAGGGATGGAGCCGTTGGCCCCGCGGGACCCGCAGGTCCTCAAGGTCCAGTTGGACCCCAAGGCCCCGCTGCCGATGTTACCGCCTTGCAAGCTCAATTGGCGGCCCTCCTCGCTCGAGTCTATACCCTTGAAAAGGACAAATTTCCGTCCGACAAGCGCCTGGCTGGAGGGTATATCCAGAGTCTTTTCCTGAAAACCGATGGAAGCCTCTGGGCCATGGGAAACAATGTCTTCGGACAGCTGGGCGACGGAACCACCACCCAACGGACATCGCCGGTACAAGTAGCAACCAATGTGGCCAGCGTAGCGGCAGGGGTGTACCACAGCTTGTTCCTAAAAACCGATGGAACCCTCTGGGCCATGGGAGACAATGTTGCAGGACAGCTCGGAGATGGAACCACCATCCAACGGAATTCTCCCGTCCAAGTGGCCTCCAATGTGGTTCAAGTAGCGGCAGGGGCGTACCATAGTTTGTTCGTCAAATCTGATGGAACCCTTTGGGCAACAGGATGGAATAACTTTGGCCAGATCGGAGATGGAACAACCACGGACAGGGACTCTCCCGTCCAAGTGGCCACAAATGTGAAAACGGTGGCGACAGGAGACCGTCATAGTTTGTTCCTGAAAGCGGATGGAACCCTCTGGGCCATGGGATACAACGCTTATGGCCAGCTCGGAGATGGGACCACCACGGACAGACAATCTCCCGTTCAAGTGGCCTCAAATGTGTCTGGAATGGCGGCAGGGACGTACCATAGTTTGTTCCAGAAAAAGGATGGTACCCTCTGGTCCATGGGATGGAATGCCTCCGGACAACTTGGCGATGGAACGTACACCACTCGGACCTCGCCAGTCCAAGTCGCAATCGGTTCGGATGTAACCAGTGTGGCGGCAGGAGCGTTGCACAGTTTGTTCCTGAAAGCCGATGGAACCTTCTGGGCCATGGGAAACAACTCTTATGGCCAGCTTGGCGATGGAACCACCACCCAACGAAATTCACCTATCCAAGTGGAGTCCAATGTGACGAATGTGGCTGCGGGGACGTACCATAGCCTGTTCCTAAAATCCGATGGAACCCTCTGGGTCATGGGATGGAATCACTACGGACAGCTCGGCGATGGGACGACCACCGACAGACACTTGCCCGTCCAGATCATGCCTTGATCCACTTGCTTTCGTCCGTTTTTGACGCGTAGGCCGCCACCGCTTAGGCCGGTCTCGATTCGAAGGCACCTTCCTCTCTTACGAGGATAAGGTGCCTTTTTGATTTTTGCCACGATTCGAGTTTTGATGGATCGGCGCCATTACAAGGGCCGCGCTACTTTTTGGATTTGCGCCGAAACGAATAGATCCCCGTCAGAACCGCCAAACCGACCACCACCAAACCAACCCCGGTCAAGCCCAGTCGGTCGGCCATTTTTCCAACCAACGGCGCGCAGAGCATCACACCCAAGGAACTGAATTGGGCTTCGACAGAAAGTACGGCGGCGCCATAGGCTGAATCGGAAACATCGTCCAGGCGATCGAGGAACAGCGGACGCCACACGTTTTCCAACAACACCAGCAAGACAAATCCTGTCACCGCGATTCCTGTCGCCCCGCTCATCACGCCTTGCAAAGCGCATCCACCCGTGACCAGCATTCCCACCACCGCCACCGCTGCCCAAAGCCAAGGGAAATGCCGCCGTTCGATCTGGTCGAACCGATGGGCATGGCGGCTGGCCCAGGCGGCCACGGCGTTCAAGACAAAGTAGAGGATGCCCAATAGGACCGCCGACCGTCGGGTGGTGTCCAGCTTGGACAACGGCCCCGAAAGGGTCCAACTTGCCAAGGCGACCACCATCAGGGGCTGGAGGTAATCCTTGACCGTCTTGCCCAGTGCTTGCAGCACCGCCGACTCCACAAACAGCCCGCGAAGCGAGACGTTGCGCACGCAAGCGACCGTTTCGCGAAGCATGGTCTTCATCGTCACTACCAAAGAATTCTGGTGCGAAATTTCGCCTTCCAGTCGCTTGGGGTAGGTTCCCACATTGACCATGTTGAGAAGGTACGGGGGAATGGCAAACAGGAAGATCCGGCTAAAATTTCCGGTGACCAAAACCAAAAGCCCCGAGATCAAGGACGAAAGAGCGGAACCGGTCTTGGACCAAGACCGCGTGAACCCATAGACCTCGGCCTTTTCCGATTCCCGCCCCGAAAGACGCAGATGGTGGAAAATCATCGCCTTGTGGGTGCCGGACCGAAACGATTCTCCCACGGCGAACGCGAACATGGTGGCGAACAACAACGGCAAACCCGATCCAAACGCGAAACCCGCAAAAGAAAGGATGTAGGCCGAAAAACAGATCAAAAGGGAACTGCGGCGCCCATAGAGATCGGCCAAAAAACCCGCGGGAATGCCCATAAGGTTCACGCAAATCTCACGGAACGAATACAACATGCCGATCTGGAAAAACGAGAGCCCTTTGGAGCGCAGCACCAACAGAAAAAACGGCTCGTAATACTGCTGGTTTTTCAGAAACCCGTAGAGGCTAAAACGCCAAAGAAGTCGATCACGTCTAATATTTTCGGCCATGATGATCCTAAGAATACCAACCAATCCACTCCGTTTTTATCCTCATTCATTTTTCCGAACAAAAACCAATTCGGCGAACTTTTCCGTCGTCAATGGGAAACTCTCCCTCCGAAAAAACCAGGACATTTTAATCCTGTCTCCCTTGCCCGCCCCTACAAGGCGACCACCAACCCATTGCGCACCGCTTCGAAACCCATGCGGCGGCGCACGCGGTCCAGCGCAGTTCCCAACCGGCGCTGTTCGATCAACTCGGCGGTGGCGAACAGGTCTTCTTGCCCCGACAAGGCGTAGGTGCGCCCTCCCGAAAGCTTGAGGCAACGCACGGCTACCCGTCGCGCATCCAATTGGGCCAACAACCGCCAAGCGGCTTCGCGCAGCGGCAAAAACGATTCCAGACCAGCAGCGGGCTTTTCCGAAGACGACATTTCTTGTCCATCGGACCATTGGAGCCGAAGCGTTAATTCGCGGGCTCCCATGGACTTTTCGCGCAACGCGAAGGCGAGCTTGTCGGCCAATTCATGGACCGCCGCCCGCAATGCCTCGCGATCGACTTCGTCGCGAGGCAGCACTTGGTCGACCGAAACCGTGGACCGCGCCTTGCCCACATCGGACTCCAGTCCCGAGGCCAGCGCGGCCAGCCGTTCGCCGTGGGGTCCCAGATGCAGCTTGAGGAAGGGGCGGGGTTGGCGGCGCACGTCGCCCAGGGTGCGAAGCCCCAAGCGTTCCAAACGCTCGCGGGTTTGGCGAGACAACCACGGGACCGATTCGAGCGGCACGCTTTCCAAGGTGGACAATTCTTCCTTGGCTAGACAGATCCGGATTTCCTCGCCGCAGGGAATCCGGGACAGAATCTCGGCCACGCCGCGCGACGAAGCCGCCGAGAGATGCACGTTGCGCACCCCGCAAGCCCGCGCGAGGTCGTCGCGAAACTTGCGCGCCCACGCCACCCAATCACCGGAAAACAAGTGGACCGTTCCGGAAAGATCGAGCCAAGCCGTGTCGGTCCCGACTTCCCAGACCGGGGTGCGGGCCTCGCACAGTGCGGACAGAATCCGTCGAAACGATTGGGTGGCGCGCAAATCGGGGGCCGCGATCGCGACCTGGGGGAACCGGCGGCGCAGCTCGGCCAAGCGCATGCCGATCTCGATCCCCAAAGCGCCTGCGGCATCCGAAACGTCGTCGAGGCGCGCATGGACGCCGGCGTTTTGGGCGCACAAGACCCAAGGAGTGCCGCGCAATTCGGGGCGAGTCGCCTCGATCAGCTCGCGCTGCAATTTGGGAATCCAAAGACCGACAAACCGCACTTCTCCACTCATGGTTTCACCGCTTCCAAATGGTCCGCCTCCAAGGCGAACGTGTCGTCGTTTTCTGTCACTTTACCGCGCACGGCCAGCACTCCCCCGCCGGTGGCCACGGCGTGGTACTTGCGGTAGGTTTTGGGCCACAAAATGGTGTCGGCAATTCCGCTTTGGTCCGACAAACTCAAAAACAACATGGGTTCTCCCGACTTGCGCACCCGGTGGACGCGCGTGGCCACCGGCACACCGACGATCTTGACCGACTTGCCCGCAAAGTCGCCCAGACGCGAGGCCGCCACGGCACCGCGCGAAGCCCCCAGACAGGAAAGCGAGGCCAAGGGATCGCCGGTCACCGAGTACCCTGTTAGGCGCAGTTCTTCCAGCGCCCGTGCGGTATCGCTCTCGTCGGGAAGGCGCCGCAAGTGGTCGGGAAGGCCAGAGCTGGAAAAGAGATCGGCATCGCCCCGCCGCCGCGAGGTGAGCAAAAGTTCCGAGAGCCATGCCAGCGAGCGGGTGCGCGAAATGCCAAACCCATCGCAGGCTCCCACCCGCACCAGGGCTTCCAATTCGCTGCGCGAGGCCGTTCCCAAGCGCTCGACTAGATCGGGAAGGCTTGCGATCGCTCGATCGCTTCGCACCGATTCCAATACCTGTACGGTGGTTTGGCGCAGGCCGCGGATGTGCTGCAAGCCCACGCGAACCCAATCGTCGCCGCCCCAAAACTTCCAGCGCGATTCGTTCACATCCCAGGGCAACAGACGAATTTTGGCGCGACGGATTTCGTCGACATAGGTCGTGGTGGGATAGTATCCGTGGTCGTTGGCCACCACTGCTGCCCAAAAGCGCGCCGGATGGTGTCGCTTGAGCCAGGCACACCGAAACGACAACTGGGCATAAGAGAGCGAATGGCTTTTGCAGAACGAAAAGCCCTGAAAGCTCGCGACCCGCTTCCACAACTCCTCGGCCTGGGCGAGGTTCATTCCTTGCTTGTCCATGCATCCCGAAATGAAACGGCGCGCGGTGGCATCGTAACCCGCCGGCGCGCCTTCGTGCTGGCTGTTCATCATCTTGCGCACCCGATCGGACTCGGCGAAGCTCATGCCAGCCACTTCCACGCAGATGCGGGTGATGTCTTCCTGGAACACGCACACGTCGTGGCTTTGGTGCAAGATGCCCGAAAGGCTTTCGTGGAGCCAGCTCCATTCGGTGCGCCCCTCTTTGGCCTGGCGGTGGCGCTGCACGAACTGTTCGGCATAGGCCGTGCCCGCTGGGCGCACCAAGCTCGAGGTGATCCCGATCTCTTCAAAACTTTGGACCCCCGCGCGTTGGTTCAAGCGCATTTGAGCGGGTGACTCGATGTAAAACACCCCGCGGGTCTCGCCCTCGGCCATCATGCGCTGGACTTCGGGGTCGTTTTGGACTTTTTCCAGATCCCAGATCTCGGGGTCGCCTTCCCCCTGTTCGCGCAACATTTCCAAACCGTCGCGCAGCACGGAAAGACTGCCGTTGCCCAAAATATCGAACTTGACCAACCCCAAAAATTCAATCCCGCCGTGCATGTCGACCTGGCTGATGAGCCGATCGGTCGCGCCACCGCTTTTTTGGCAGGAAACATGGCGCCAGATGGGATCGTTGGTCACCAACACGCCACCGGGGTGCTGCCCCAGAAAGTGGGGGCGCCCTTCGACCCGCGCGGCCAAAACCGCCACGGTCCCCAGCGAGGCGTCAATTTCCTGGACCCGCTCGAGCCAATGCACGCCGGGACGCAGCGGGGCTTGGCGCAAGCGATGAAAGACCTCGCCCACTTGCTGTTCGGAAAACCCCAGCACCTTGGCCGTCTCGCGAAAGGCTGCGCGGCGCCGGAAATGATGGGTGGCCGAGAGGATGCACACGTGGTCTTCGCCATAGGTGTCGAAAAACCACTGCAAAACATCGGGGCGTTCGTCCCAGCCAAAATCCAAATCGGCGTCGGGCGGGCTGGTGCGGTCTTCGTTCAGGAAGCGCTCAAAATAAAGGTCGTAGCGAACCGGGTCCAGATCGGAGGCGTCGAGGTTGAACAAGGTGAGGCAGTTGGCCGCCGACCCGCGCAAAACCGAGCACTCGCGTCCGCGCCGAAAGCCCCCTTGGAACTTGGCCCCCGCTGCGCGTCGGATTTCGCGGACCATCAGAAAGTAACCCGAATAGCCAGTGCGCCGGATGACGTCGAGTTCCTTCTCCTGAATCCCGTGGGCCTTGGCCCACTGTGGCGTGCCACCATAATTGCGCGTCAAACCTTCGCGCGCCAAATGCGCCAACCAGGAATCGCAGGTGTGGCCGGTGGGAACCTCGACTTCGGGAAGGATCCAGGCCGAGGCCGCCAAATCGTCGCGACAGAAATCGGCAAGCCGCTCGGCCATTTCCAGCGCCTTGGGGTGACGCCCATAGATCTCTTTGATTTTGTCCAAAGGGGGCAGCCAAGCGGTGGCGGGAACCGTTTCACTGGGGTGCAAGCGCGAGAGGTCGGTGTTGCCGTCGATGGCGCGCAACAGGCGGTGCAACGGTTCGTCGGAGGGGTTCAGAAACCAGCACTCGTGGGCCACGGCGACCGGAATTCCTTCGGCGCGGGCCATTTGGTCGACCGCTCGCGAGCGATTCGCCGAAGCGATGTCCTGGAGGCAGATAGCGCCGAACAGGCTGGAGCGCAGCGGCGTGTGGGCCAGGCGCTGCAACAACAACGGGTGCGGGCACAGCGCAAACAAGTCGGGGAATTCGCGGGCAAACAGGTCTTCGAGATCGGGGCCCCGCCGCTTTAGGTTGTGAAAACTCGCCAGCTCGCACAAATCGCCATAACCCTGGGCGTTGCGGGCCAACAGCACCAAGCGGAGCTCGGGATCGCGCGCGTCGCGAAGCTCTAGCCCCAAGATCGGTTTGATGTTTTGGCGACGGCATTCTTCCAAAAACAGGATCGAGCCCGCCATGGTCCCGATGTCGGTCAGGGCCAGCGCTTGGTAGCCGCGCGCTTTGGCGCACGCGACCAGCTCGGGGACCGAGGGGATCCCGCGCAAAAGGCTGTGTGTGCTGTGTACGTGCAGTGGTGCGAAGGCCATGAAACCAATCTACACTAAACTGCTCGCTTGTGCACTAGTTATTTGTGCAGGTGTGCGTAAGTGGCTGTCACATGCCAAAATACAGAGATTGCCTTCCTTCGCGTGCCCCCAAACCACAGGAGCAATGGGATCGGCAAAAACTCCCCCCTATCCGCCGACTCCGAAAAGATGGTGAGATCAATGCTGGGACAACGCTCCTACGGAGGTTTCTTCGGTACTTTGACGCAAGAAACCGGCATAACCGGCATCTCCAAATTCATCCGAAAGACTCCCGTCCTATGGAGATCACCTTGTTAGATTGGATCGACAGCTGGTACAACCAGATCCGTAGGCACACACCCCTCGATGGACGCAGCCCCGTCGAATTTGAGTTCCATCACACTGCATCACTTGTCCGTCCAGAGCTGGGGCAGGCTAAACAGAAAAAGGACTATATGCGATCATTTGTGCTTCTGTTCTTGGTTCTCATCCAATTCGACTGCTTCGCTGAAGGCAAAGCGAATCTGGACCCATTCAATCGCCAAGTGAAAGTGGTCGAAGGCGATCTAAACAAGGATAGTTTGGTAGACAAAGTTGTCGTGATGCAAGACACATCAGCCGAAACTGCGCCGTACAGATTGCAGGTATTCTTCAAGGAGCCAAATGGCGATTGGCGATTGATCATTTCCTCCATCCAGATCATCGCGCCACAATACCCAGACGGCAGGGATGGTTATCGATCTGGAGACCAATTCGATGATGTAACAATCAAGAATGGTATACTGAGCGTCAGATTTGAATTGTTGCGCGGGCAATTCGAACATAAATTCAGATTCCAGAATGGATGCTTCGAATTGATCGGTTTCTCGATGAATAACTCCGACGGGCATGACGAAATGACCATGATAGATTTCAACCTTTCGACAGGGGTCAGGATTGAGAAAACACAGCGAATCGGCTCAGATAAAATACTAAGCAATACGAAAAAGAAAGTCCTGATCAGGCCGTTGCCAAAATTGCAAGATATCGTGCCGCTGGAGAAGGAACTGTATTGAACCGCAACTAGGATGCATGAATGCGATCGCGTTAAGCGCAATCATTCGGGCGAAGCGAAGACAATAAGAGTCGCTACCGAAGAAAAAAGCACCAAAAGCGAAGTGGAAAATATAGCATATGGAAGAGTATACAGGGTGAGCTGTGGAAAAATACATTGCAAAGAGCCGCCACATGAAGTACGAACGACAACGTTGCGCTGACGATGCCCATCGAGGTTTCTGACCACTTCTGAGCCCTCCCCCAACGGCCACGATGATCCAACTCGACACCAACGTCCTGATCGGAATCCTGACCGGACACCCCATCGTGGCGCAAGTTCGCCAACTTCAAGTGGAAGGGATTTCTTTCGCCTGCTCTGCAGTGGTCTGGGCGGAATTCCTAAACGGCCCCGCCGACGAACGCTCGATCCACCTTATGGATTCCTTCCTGGAAGGACGGATTCTGGCCTTTGAACGCGAAGATGCCGCGCTGGCCGTGCGACTTTTCAATGTCACAGGCCGAAAGCGAGGTCTTCGCTTCGACTGCATGGTCGCTGCCAGTGCTTTGCGCCGCGGCCAATCCCTGTTAACCTTGAACCGCGACGATTTTGAGACTTTCGTCAAAGCTGGGCTAGTCTTGGCTTGATGAATTTTATTGCCAAGAATACATGTCCTTCCTGTGAAAATGAACCGATCCCGCTCCCCGCCAGCTAGGCGATTCAACGAGCGCACTTAGGGACTTTGTGTTTACGAGTAGGCTGGCTGTAAAGACAGCACCAGGACTGCGATCCTGCTGAGGCGACTTCGGCTCCCTGCCCCCCCCGGCCCCCAAAATAAAACCCTTTCGCCTCTACCATTTGCCCGGCGATTGGATATAGGTTCAAGACTCGATGACCAATTCCCTTCGTCCAACCCATCCGCCCGTATTCCGTCCGTGCCGCAACCTGTTGGCTGTTTGCTTCGCTTGGACGGCGGCCTTCGCTCTGGGCGGCTGCGACTCCTCGGGCCCAAGCGAGCCGACCCAAACAAGTTTCACCGTGAGTTTCACCCGCTCCGATACGGTGGTCCATCCCGATAGCATTTATTGGCGCTTTGCGGGAGCCAGCGGCGCCACGGCCTTTCCCACCGAATTGAAGGTGAATGTCGATGTCTACAAGGTGCCGATTTCTGTCGCAAAGAATGTTCCCCAAGACACCGTTTTCCTCTCGTTGGTCACCCTGTCGGTGGCCACGGCCCAAGTCAAAATACTGGGCGGTCTGGAAGTCAAGGATGACCTGTTTCTCAAGCACCTGGACTTCATCGCCAATCGCCTGTTGGTGGGTTACAAGGCATTGTCCAAGCAAGATCCCTCCAAGAATCCCTGGACCCGTCTTGGCGTCCATGCTCGCTACGCGGCCTTGCTCTTTGCGGGCGATTCCCTCTACAAAGGTTATCCCAAAAATTGTCCGAGCGGCATCAACACCGCCCTCGTCGATAGCCTGATCCTCAACAAGGCCTTGTCATCGAAGGAATCCGTAGACAAATACGCCCCCACTTGGCTTCTGAACTGGACTGGGGCCCAAGTGGAAGCTGAGTTCCGGCGGTGGCTGGAGAAGGGTGTGATCCGAATGGGCCAGTACGACACGCTCTATCCGCTCGACGATTTGCCGCCCACAGTTGTGTCTCCGCTTCGGTTCGCGGTTGGCGCGGATTCGACCGTGACGACCCTCGTGCGCAAATCGAGCGGAGTGAAACTTTGCGGCACCTTCGGCGACGATTCGGGGATTGTGGGCCAAATGATCCGGATCTGGTTTTTTCCACCCAACGCAGATTCTGTCAACGCGACCTCGAAGTTTATCCTCGACACCGTCCCGCTTCCGTCCACCCCGCAGAAAAGCTGGAGCTTGGCCGATCATTTTTCGATCAAGACCGATTCGGCGATTTTGGGGTTGTACCGGCTGGAGCTTTCGTTCCAAGATCGCAAGAACCAAATGTTGGTGGCCAAGTACCCGTTTTCGGTGTCCGAGCTCGCGATCCTTCCCGTCGATTCGACGGCTCCCCAAATCACCCGGATCCTCCCGGCTAACCAGAACGACACGGTGGACGACACGACCACCTCCAAACGCGTCCGCCTGGGCGTGAGCGACGAGAACCTGAAAACCGTGGTGTTGGACCAGGACACGGTACACCCCCTCGGCGGCGTGGTGGAGAAGACCGTCTCGCTGGTCGAAGGAAAATCCGTGTGTGTCCGGATCTTAGCTGTGGATACCGCCGGGAACAGCGCAAAGGATTCGGTGATCCTTTTCCGCCGGGTCGCGGTGCCGCCCACGCTGGTGCGAGTCCAGCCACAAACGGGCCGCGATTCGGTTCTGGACACAACCACCACCTATTCTTTCCGTTGGCAGGTGCAAGGGATCGATGTGGACTCGGTCACGATCGATTCCTTTGGCATTCTATTGGATCAAAAGGTCGCCGAGAAGACTCTTCCACTCCAGCTAGGCGGACTCACCCGCGTGCAGATCCGGGTGGTGGACAAATTGCGTCATGTAGTAATCGATTCTGCAGACGTGATGCGCAGTGCCTCGATCCCGCCTACCCTCTCCCGAGTGGGCATTCCTGGGGGGGTGGTGACGGTCCCTGACACGCAATCCTTCTTCACGGCGAGTTGGGCCGTTGCGGACAACAACCTGCAGACCGTAAGCGTGTTGGGCAAGGAGGTGGGACTGACCAATGGGCAGTGCGGCGCAACGGTATTCCTCAAAGCCGGGGACACAGCGAAGATTCCGGTATGGGCCAAGGACAAGCTTGGTAGCGTCGCGACAGATACCGTGAAGGTCTGGCGGCCAGATCCGCGCACGCCGTACTTGGCCGACATCCTGGCCGCCCAGCGCGGCGATGCAGCAATCGCTCTGACAGATTATGTCTTGCCGAACATTCGCTTTGGTCGGTTTGAGGTGACGACGGGGTTGTATGCGACGGTGATGAAGACCGTAAACCTGGAAACCTCGGGCAAGCCCGTCGCCAACGTGAACATTTATGAGGCGATGTTGTTTTGCAATGCGTTGTCCAAATCGTTGGGGTTGGACACGTTTTACACCTACACAAGTTGGGATGCGGCCAATGGGTTTTTGGTTGGCTACGCGATTCGTTCCGATACGGTCACGGGGTCTGTCCTTCGCAAAGGGTTCCGCTTGCCCACCGCCGCCGAGTGGGATGTCGCGGCCACCTTTTGGGGGGCCAGTCATCCCAGGGGAAATGCGGAAGACACCGCGATCATTAACCAATACGCCGTGTGGAAAAGTGCTTCGGCAAGCTTGGTCGGGTCGCGGCAGCCCACCGGGGGCGGGATGTTTGATCTGGCGGGGAATGTCGAGGAGTGGATTTCCCAAAACCGTGGCCATCCGAAGACTGGCCCTACGCTAGCGGTTGCGTGGGGGCAAGGTTTCGAGCACGACTCCCGAAAGTTGGGGCGTTGTCAATTCCTGGCAGATCGGACCAAATCGTTTGGGAACAACTGGGTTTCGCGTGGTCCGCATTGGACAGAAAGAAGGAGATGAACATGAGATCGAAAACATTTACTTCCATCCTATTGGCCCTCCTCGCGCTATCGGGGGCTGGCATGGCCGACATCCCGGGGCTGTTCGTCGTGCAGGAGGCGAGGATTGAGGATCCGTTTCCTTCCACAAGTTGGATGCGGGACGAGTTTGGTGTTTCCGGAATGAAATGGATTGGTGATGTTGCCGGAGATGGGGGTATCGGCTTTATTACTGGAATTCCTAGATCATTTGGCGACACTGGAAGCTTAGAGATTTATCAACTAAATCCAGATGGCACGGCCAAAAGCTCTCCGATTGTGATTTCGCCGCGGGATCCGATGATTGCACCCTATCTAAATCATGCCGTTAGAGACGAACTTGGGGCCGCTGTTGAAGTTATTCAATCTTTCTCTAGGACGCAAAATACCGCGATCATCGTGACAAGTTCAAAAGCTGCTAGAAAATTATGGGCGATTACTTTGCGGAGAGAGTCGAATACAATTTCCGTTATAGCTGCATCCACTATTGACACATTGAACTCTAACATTCTTTCCGGCTTCAATGCCAATCTATTTGGAGAATCAATGGAAATATTAGATACAATAGCAACCACTAATGAACGAATTATTGCTATAGGCGTTCCGGCAGCAACGAGACCAAACACTAAAGTCGTCACCGGAGCCATTTTGATTGCAGCAATTGACCCGACGACCCTCGCATGGAGGAGAATCAATAGACTTCCAGAGTCATGGAGTAATAACGATCCAATTGGAGGCAATCTTATTGCTAATGCAGGCTTTGGAACCTCCATCGCTCGTTTGGGCAAACGAAATGGACATATCATTTTTGGAGCTTTAGGAGTAGGCGAGTCTCCGGCGGGTGCCTTGCATAACTTTGAACTTGACGAGTCAGGAAAACTTTTTTCGACAAAATCGTCGCTCATTAGCACTGGTTCAGATTCCCTACTTTACCCCTATTCGATATCTTCTGCAGATTTTAATCATGATGGCAACTTGGATCTTTTAGTTGGACTACCGTCGCAGGATGGGCCGGGTAGAATTTCTGAAATGGGCGCTTTTGCCGTTGCTCTTCTTGACTCAAATCAGACGGTATCCGCGATCCAAACCATTGGTCAAGGATCTCGTGGTTTTTTTGGGGCAACAGGATTGGGTGTTAATTCCTGCTTGGGAATGTCCGTCTTGGCAGGAGACTTCGATGGTGATCGGCAGTTTGACGCATTCATCGGCTCGTATGGATCGACAACAATTACGGGCTCCATCTGGCCCCTTCGCCTAAAGTCCAAGCCCTGGCTCCACAAGCCCGGCGACACCCTCAAACTCAGCACCCAACCCAACTCCGCCCACCTTTCCGACTACGTGACCGGGAATGGGTTGACCTGGACCCTGAGCGAAGTCAATCCACCGGTGACGGGCTCGATTGCGACCTGCTCCATCCTCAAGACAAGCACCGGTCCCGATTTTTTCTGCACCCCCTTTACCACCAACGGGTTCGCCCACTGGAAACTGGTGGCCAGCGACACCGGCAACATTCCGGCCACCGATCACTTCACCCAAGAGCTGGAGTTCGTGATCGAAGTCTCGGGCGTCAACCTGCCGCCCGTTCCCTCCAAGCCACTACCCAGCAAAGTCCTTTTGCACGAAGACCAACCAGATACCGCCGCCTTGGTCCTTTCCGCCTACTTCTCCGATCCGGAAGGGGCGAGACTCCTTTTCGGCCTGACGCCGCTAAATGGATCGACGCAAAACCTTTTGGCCTATTACCTGACCGCCTCCTCGCCCTACGACACCCTGCATTTGCAGCCCATCCCGCTGCGCCACGGACTGTGCTCCTTGCAGGTATCGGTGAAAGACGAGAAGGGCGCGATCGTTTTGGACACCTTGGTCATCGAGGTCGTCCATGTCAATCATCCTCCCCTCGCGGTGGACGACGCCTATTCAATGATCGAATCCACGCCAACAAGTTTTGACGTGAAGAAAAATGACAAGGACGCCGACCTCGCCGATGTCTTGTCCATCACGATTACGACGCCACCTCGGCACGGCAAGGTCGACAGCCTTTCCCAACAAATTTTTTACCGACC